>CAYYBZ010000037.1:0-11208 GCA_964470285.1 uncultured Oligoflexia bacterium | reverse complement strand
GAAAAAACCGCCGGGATTCAAAATCGCAATAAAAATGCTCTTTAACCTCACATTGCTCGAAATCTACAGGGCATTACTCGAAAACTCCGAAAACAAAAACTCACAAAATCCTCAGGACAGCACACAAAGAGTCAAAAACACCCTAAATTACATCGCCCAAAACTGCCACGAACATTTCAACCTGCCGAAGGCTGCAAAACTCGCAAAAGTTTCACAAAGACAATTTTCAAATATCTGCAGAAAAAACGCTGGAACAAGTTTCATAAAATTCCTGAACAAAAAAAGATGTGAAAAAGCAAAAATGCTCATAACAAATTCAAATAGACCTGTCGCATCCGCAGCTTTCGAAGCAGGCTACGAAGACCTCTCAACATTTTACAGAGCTTTCAAAAATATTTACAAAAAAAGTCCTTCCCAAACCCGCCCACAGACTCAATAAAACCTGATTAATATTATAACTCTGAAAATCACTATTTCAACAGAACTAAACGAACAGATTCATAAATGTCCTGAGAACAAATGTCTCTGCCGACAACTATACCGTTAGGATCAACAATAAAACCGCACGGCCACTGACTTAACCTAAGCCGCTCGTGTAAATTCATCGACATCCCTCCATTAACACCCAAAACCTGCCCCGTAATATATGAAGCATCATCAAGACATAAAAAAGCCGCTGCAAAGGCAATATCTTTGGGCTCCCCCATCCTCTTAAGCGGAATTCTTGCAAGAAAACTGTCCTTTACGTCCTGAGGAAGGGAATCGGTCATTTCGGTTTTTATGTACCCCGGAGCAATAGCATTTACCGTAATATTTCTTGATGCCAGTTCACGGGCCATTGTTTTGGTAAAACCTAAAAGGCCTGCTTTTGTTGTTGAATATATTGCCTGCCCTGAATTGCCAATCTGTCCGACTACGGAAGAAATATTTATTATTCTTCCCCACTGCCTTTTCATCATTCCTCTGATAACCTGTTTTGTGCAATTCATCGCACCCTTAATATTTACATTTAAAACCGCGTCCCAGTCCTCTTCACGGGATCTCATAAGCAGAGAATCTTTGGTTATCCCCGCATTGTTAACAAGAATATCAATTTTAGAGAATTCCTTTTCAATTTTTAAAACAGCATCCCTGACATTATTGTGATCCGATACATCGCAGGTAACCGAAAAGCAGTCAATTTTACTTTCTTTGAACTCTTTTTCAGTCCCGGATAAAGTTGACAAATCAACGTCCGATATGATTACTTTTGCTCCCAGACGACCAAGCCCGAGCGCAATTTCCTTTCCAATACCCCTTGCAGAACCGGTTATAACGGCAACTTTTCCATTTAAAGAAAAATTCATTTATTACTCCTTTTATAGTTTAGATATAAATCTGCTGGTCCATTTTGATTCAAACTCACAAGCCAAATTCATATCAAAAAAATCCTGAGTTTGGAAGATGGCATTCTTAACAGCCAAAGGAGAAGCCGATCCGTGGCAAACCGAACACAGGCCCTTGACACCCAAAAGAATAGCTCCTCCGTATCTTGTAAAATCAAATTTTTCAACTGCATCTTTCAACGGTTGAAAGATATCTTTCTGTTTAAGTTTTTCCAAGGAAGTTCTATGGTTAATATCATTGAAAATGGCTCTTGCAACCGCTTCAGAGCTTTTCAAGACAATATTTCCCACAAAACCGTCGCAAACAATAACATCTGCATAACCTTCAAAAATAGAAGAACCTTCTATATACCCTGTATAATTTATAAGCTTATCGTTGCTTAAAAGACGATGCGCCGATTTTGTAAGTTTGTTACCCTTTTCGCTTTCCTCACCGTTACTTAAAATTGCAACGGAAGGTTCTTTCTTTTTAAGAACTATTTCTGCAAACAGTGAACCCATATAGGCGAATTCTTTTAAGTTTTCTTCTGTCGAATCTACGTTGGCGCCTATATCAAGTATTACGGATTTACCTTTTTTACTCGGGAAATGAGAGACAAGAGCCGGCCTTTTTATGCCCTCAAGCATACCCAACGTATGAAGACCGACAGCAACCGTAGCCTTGGAATTTCCGGCACTTATTACTGCTTGGGCTTTATTGTCGCTGAGAAGTTTAAAAGATGACATTATCGACGAATCAGGTTTTTTCTTTAATACTGTAGCAACGTCTTCATCCATAGCTGCAACCTGTGAGGAATGATGAATAAAGAACGTATTTTCAGCTCCCAGTCTGTTAATCTCACGATTTACAATCTTTTCATCACCGACCAGGACAAGTTCTACTTTTCTCTCCCTGGAAGCCTCAAAAACCCCTTTAAGAATATTTTCGGGAGCTCTGTCCCCACCCATTAAATCTACCGCTATAATCATATTTTATTATAATCAGTCGGACTTAATTTCAACCATCGGCTTACCCTTGTAGTAGCCGCAGCCGTAACATACCCTGTGTGGAAGAACAGGTTCCCCGCATTGTGGGCACGAAATAACGTTAGGTTTTTTTACTGTTTGAGTTGCTCTTCTCGTTTTGTTTCTTGTTCTTGATCTTTTTTTCTTTGGTACCGGCATTTTTATTAACTCCTGACATCTTTTAAAATATCTTTATCACATTTACATTCATTTCTATTCAGATCCTGACCGCATTTTGAACAAAGTCCCTTGCAATTTTCCGAACATAAAAAATTCATCGGTATATTTAACAAAACCTGTTCCTTGGCAATTTTTGCCAAATCAATTTCAGGTCCCGTATAATAATTCACGCCCACATCACCGTCCATGTAGTCTTCACCACGCAGAGATTTTTTCCTTACATCCGGAAGGCAAGTAAGCCTTAGTTGTGCGGTGTAATTCCTTTCAAATTCTTTTAGACACCTAAAACAAGTCGGTCTTAAGTTAATCGAAGCCTCGCCATCAATCAATATTTGATCCTTTATCGATTTAAGATGACATTTACACTTGATCCCTTCTATAACAAAATCCTTTAGTTCATCGGACTCGTTGAGGTTTTCAACAACCCACTCTTTGCCTTTGTAAAAATCAAAATCCATTCCGACAGATGGTATTTTTGCTACTGCAACTTTCATTTTTTACGCTTTTTCCCTTTAATATTAATGCACTGAATAAATTAATCGGTTAGTTTATATATATACCGGCAAAGAAGTCAAGCAAAACCCAAGCAATTTACACTCTGTTTTAAAAGAAAGCTTTAATTTCAAAAGGTTAAAATCTTAAAAACAGTAAAAATACTTTATATTTAGGATGTTACAAACTTTAATCCTCATTTTTATCGCTTAAGTATTCAAGAATCATTTCATCTAAGCTCTTTTCACTCTCATTGCCCTCAATGTCGAGTTTTTCATCGTCCTTTTCGGGATTATAGATCTGATACACGCTGCTTTTCGCCGGGGCTTCCTTTTTAGGTTCTTCTTTTGGAAGAATACTCTTTAAATTCTCAAGTTCGTCAAAATCACCTTTAACCAGAGATTTAATCGTAGCTTTATGCTGATCCTGCATCATTTTTACTATTCTTTCCTCGAAATCTTTTTCGATCATAAGATGCCTGTAATTGGATTTTCTGGAGGTAATCACATTACCGTGATAAAAAACATGGGTAGTTATACACGGATTTTTTTCTCCACCGTCTTCCGTCTGAACATGAAAGAGCATTGTTTTGTATCTTACGTTATGGTTATAACCCAGCTTCAAATCTTAAGAACTCCTTAACATTGCCTCTTAAAACGGGGCGATACTACCATAAATTTAACACTTTGAGAATAATTGAACTTACTCCCAAACCCTTTAAGGAACATTAACCCGTGATTTTACTCTAATATATAGTAGCAAAAACCTTTATATTGGTTAAAATAGAACGATATTTTTATTACCGCTAACTTATTAAACAAAGGATATAAAATGCTGGTTGACTCATTATTACCGATTCCGATGATTGCGGAGGCTGTTGCAGGAAAACACGACATTATCAGCCTGGTTCTTGGAGCAGGTTTAGTCGTAAAAATCGTTCTTCTTCTTCTTTTAATTCTGTCAGTTGTTTCATGGTCTATAATCGGAGCAAAGCTTTGGATACTGAAGAATGCTAAAAAAAGATCCATAAAATTTATTGAGCTTTTCTGGTCATCCGACAACATGGATACAATATTCAACGCGGCTGAAAAATCAAAATCAAGTCCGCTTGGAGAGGTTTTCAAGGCCGGTTACGTCGAACTTATAAAAATTGAAAACACTTCAAAACAGGAATCAAACCCTTCAGCTTCCGAAAGAATGTCCATAAAACTCGGAACCATAAAAAACATTGAAAGAGCTCTAAACAGAGCAATAACCTCAGAAACGACCTCTTTGGAAAAATATGTCTCTTTCCTTGCTACTACGGGTTCGACTGCGCCTTTCATAGGACTTTTTGGAACAGTCTGGGGAATAATGAATTCATTTATTAATATAGGGGCCAAAGGGGCAACAAGCATAGCGGTAGTAGCTCCGGGGATATCGGAAGCTTTAATAGCTACCGCCATAGGTCTTTTTGCGGCAATACCGGCCGTCGTTTTTTTCAACCTATTTGTAAACAGAATCAAGGTAATTATGCGGGAAATGGAAAATTTTTCATCGGACTTTCTTAACATAGTAAAAAGAGATTTTTACAAGGGCTAACTAGCTGGAGTTAACATGAATACCGGCAATAACGATAAAATGCTTCTTTCGGAAATCAACGTCACACCTTTTGTAGACGTTATGCTTGTTCTACTGGTCATCTTTATGGTGACCGCTCCGCTAATTCAGAGCGGGGTCGAAGTCGACATACCGGAAACACAGGCCAAGAATATAATAGAAACAAGAGAAACGGATATCATCCTTACTGTAAACAGTAAAGAGCAGATATTCATTAACAAAAACAAAATAAATATACGTTCACTCAAAGCAAAACTTGAAGAGATATACAAGGGAAAAAGAAAGAAGGAAATATATCTTAGGGCGGATAAAAAAATACCGTATGGATTCATAGTTAAAGTAATGGCCATAGCAAAAAACGCCGGCATTGAATCCATGGGAATGATTACGGAACAAGAGGAGTGAGTGTTAAAGCAAAAACCTATAAGCATGGAATTCAAAACGATGCTGATTTTGTCCGTGTTTTTGCACATCACTATCGTTTTCGGACTTGCCTTTCAGTCAAGATTCTTAAATCGCGGAAGAATAAAACCCCCGGACAAATTGAGTTTTATGCTGGCGGCTCCCGTACCTAAATCAAAACTTCATGCGGTAAAAAACAAACTTCCGCCGCCCGTAGTTGCCCCCAAGCCTGTAGTTAAAACAAAGAAAAAGGCAAAAATTGTCGAAAAGAAAAAGAAAAATAAACAGCAGCGCGAGAAAAAACAAAAAAAGAAAAAAGGCCGAGAAATAGATAAAAATGCAATATCAAAACTGCTCTCTGAGATGAACACGAAACTAGATAAAAGAAGAGAACCAGCACCCAACAATTACAGTAAAATCGACGCACTTGATCTTGGTGCGCTTCAGGGGAAGGGATCATCGGGAACCCTCATAGATGCCGAACGCTACCGGTATCAGTTAAATCTAAGAGCCATTCTTTCAGAAAACTGGCACGTTATAAATAAAGCCGTAATAAGACAACTCAAAGATCCAAGCGTCATGGTAACAATCAAGATAAACAAAGACGGATATATAATAAACAGAAAACTGGAAAAAAGCTCAAGTAACTCTTATTATGACAGATCAGTTATAAGGGCAATTGATAAATCTGAGCCGTTTCCCCCTCCGCCGGCAAAACTTGTAGAGGAGGCTCTGACGGAAGGGATAACGATTGAATTTTTACCGCCGCTCGACTGAAATTAGAAGGAGTTGTTTAGAAATGTTCAAATCAATTCACAAAACATTGGTTTTCTTTAGTTTGATTTTCATTGTGCTGTTCGGCACTGAAGAATGCTTCGGTAAAATCTACGTCAAAGTCGATCAGTTTTCCGAGCAAAAATTTCCTATCGCAGTAACACCTTTTAAAAACCAATCGGGCAAAAAAGAACTCTTACCCGAAGGGTATAAAATTGAAAAAATAATAAAAAACGATTTATCATTTTCAGGGCTGTTCAGATTTATTTCCGAAAAAGCCTTTTTAGAGGATCCTCAAAAATCAGGATTCACCACAAAATCCATTGATTTTGCAAACTGGGCCGTTCTTGATGCCCAGGCTTTGGTGAAAGGATGGTATGAGCTTTCCAAAAAGAATCAGCTTACAATTTCCGTTCATCTTTTCGATGTCTTAAGTCAGAAAGAGATACTGTCAAAAAAGTTTTATACACATGTTAAAAGCCTTCACGAAACAATACACAAAATATCCAATGAAATATACCGAGCGCTGACTGGTGAAGAAGGTATTTTTGACACAAAAATCGCTTTTGTAGGGAACAGAACAAAAAATAAGGAAATTTATGCCATGGACCTTGACGGCAGAAACGTAGTTCAGCTCACCTCCAACAAATCCATAAATCTTTCCCCTGACTGGTCAAGAGACGGCAAAAAGATCGCTTTTACCTCTTTTATGGGCGGCAAGGGCTCATCTTTATACATCGGTGATTTAGAGACCAAGAACATTAAGGGTTTCGATATGTTAAGAGGTACCGTAATAGGACCGGTATTTAACACCGGAGGCAATCTTATAGCCATGACCTATGAAGAGAGATCTTCTAAACGGGGATACAGCCAAAAAGACAAAGTTGGCATATTCCTGTTTGATCCGTTAACAAACAGGTTGAATAAACTTACACGCGGATTTGCAATAAATGTTTCTCCGTCATTTTCTCCTGACGGCCGTGAAGTTGTTTTTTCCTCAAACCGTTCAGGGCGTGTCCATATTTATAAAAAACAGGTTTCTGCAGGAGCTAAACCGGTACGTTTAACCTTCAAGGGAATAAGAAATGTGGACCCGGCATGGTCCCCAAAAGGCGACAAAATTGCATTTGCCGGAATGGACACCGACGGCCATTACGATATTTTTGTTATGAATACTGACGGCTCAAGCCTTCAAAGATTGACCTATGATTCGAAAAACAACGAACATCCAAGCTGGTCTCCCGACGGTCAGTTTATAATATTTTCTTCCAACAGAAGCGGAATTTTTCAGCTATACGTCACCAAACTAACGGCAGGAAGTGAAAAACGCCAGATAACTTTTTCAAAATGGAATCACACAATGCCTACATGGTCTCCCAGGTTAAAATAGTACCCTTTCTATGTTTAACAGATCTAAAATAATTTCTGCTATCGATATAGGCTCGAATTCAGTACTTTTAACCGTGGCCCGGTTTAATAAATTCGGCCGGTTTAAGATCATCGAGGAATGTATTGAAGTACCAAGACTTGCCGAGGGCTTAAAGAAAAAAGGCAGAATTAAAAAATTACCTTTAAAAAAATGCATACGCGCTTTACGGAAATTTAAAAGAAAATGTGAAAAGTATAAAGCTTCCAGCATTATTTGTACCGGTACCGCCGTTTTCAGAAAGGCCTCAAATTCACAGGCTGTAAAAAAAGCCATAAAAAAAGAAACCGGACTAAACGTAAGAATAATTTCAGCGGGTCTTGAGGCAAAACTTTCTTTCATCTCTGCCACCGAAGAAATAAGGCTCAGTGATTTAAAGAGTACCCTAGTAGTTGACATCGGAGGGGGAAGCACGGAGCTTGTATATTCAAAAAAGAGAGAAGTGCTGCAGGCCGGATCCGTTCCAATAGGTGCGCTGTATCTTAAGGATTATTTTGGGATAAAATATCCCTTGAACACCAAAAAAATTGTTCAGATCAGAGAGTATGTAAACAATATCTTTGTCAAAGCTGTAAAAAAGAGAAAGTTTTCAGCTGCAATCGGCGTAGGCGGAACTATTACTGCAATCCCAACGGTAATCAGCCAAATTGACGCATACTCAAGTTCCGGGATTGATTTTTACGAACTTAAAAAGAAATCATTGGAAAGACTCATAACAGAATTATCCGTAAAAACCTTTGAAGAATTGAAGAAAACCAAAGGGATGCCCCCGGGGAGAGCGGACATACTCCTCCCCGGATTAATAATTCTCAGTGAATTGATGAAAATTTTAAAGTCTTCCTCAATAACTGTAAGAAACCGCGGACTGAGATTCGGTGTTTTGTTCCTTCACGCGAAGAAACTTTACATCAACAAACGTCCGCAATTAACTGTTTGAGCCGATCTAAAGTCTAATCCGATTCCAGGTTGATTTTTAATTCATCTATCGCATTGTTTACAGAAGATTCATACTCTTTAACTGCCTCGGATATGCTTTTTTTGCATTCTTCAAATACCTCTTCTACCTCGTCAATCCATCTTGCTTTTGCATGTGCATTTTTCATAACTTACCCCCTTTAGTTTTTGCTCTTGCTAAGGGTTTAGCATTTTACACCCATAATAGAGCAATAGTCATACCAACGGGTTATCAAGATGTCCCCTACGATTTCCCCCAAAAAATCAATATATTAAAACTCTCATTGCGAGAGATAGTCTTTAAAACTCAAAAAAATCGAGACAATTCTTCCGCATAAAGTGGTAAAAGTTTATCCCTACGCGGATAACGTAACGCGTTATTTTTTATGCTGTTTTTCATTTTACTCTAACTATGGTCATTCCTAATCCCTTATTTTTTAGCCCCTGCATTTTTATATCCAGAGATTTACCGGCTCCTACGGTAACAAGGAACATGTCGGCCCCGGATTCGTAAACCTGGCTGCTAAAATCCCGGATTCCACTGCCTTCTGTCGACCATTCAAAAGACATATAAGGACCTTCAAGATCCACCTTACCTCCTGTTGGAAGGTCTCTTGAACCCCTTAAATTGAACCCCCTTTTCTGAGCCGTGAAAGAATCGTCCTGTTCGGGGTCATAGTTATATTCGGGATTATCGCTTAATCCGGTACCGTCAAGCACTAAAGTTGCAAGCCATGTTCTGAAAAGATTTTCAAAACTATCTCCGTAAGTCTTCTCAATATTATTAACTCCTGAATAAATCGAAGTATTAAGCTCTCTTAAAAAGTCTGCCCCCGGACCTGATATATTACCGGCATCCGAAGAAGAATAATCAGCCCCGCCTTTTTGTTCAAATAGATATCTTAAAAAGAGCATCGCCCCGCCTCTTCTTTCTAAAGTGTCGTCTCCGAATCCCATTTGAATTGCCGAATCTACGTCACCCCCTATAGAGGCCCTTGATATTTCTTCAAGGTAATAACCGGCTGTTTTAAACGAGTCAAATCCGTGACCTGTCAAATCTTCAGAAAGATGTGCCATACCTTCATTAAGCCATAAATCCTCCTGATAGATTTGTCCTGAATCGGTAAAGCGCGAAATTGTTTTTAAAGAATAGTTTATCAGGTGAAAATACTCATGCGCCAGCGTTGCATCGATAAGTTCTTTGTAGAAATTGTCATGAACGTATTGCGAAAAGATGATTTCCATTTCATTGACTTTAACACAGCCGGCGGGTTCTCCGTCTTCTGCACAGACAAATTCATCGATTACTGACTGAGGGAAAAGATCGTAGGTTCTAAAAAAGCCAAGAACTCCTGTTCCCAGATCGTCAGAGAGAAAAATGACAGTGCCGCCGTCTGCGTTTATATCGGATTCGGTTCCCCAAATAGCCCTGTTCCTCTTCTGAGTGATTTCATCAAAGCTCTTAAGAAGACTTGAGGCAACGCCGTCCGAAACCTCTTCGTTGTAATCATCGTGAACATACAGGGCACAATTATCTCCGGTTCCCCTTAATACTCCGGTTATTAACTGGTTTTCGCTCGAACCAAACGGCGAATATATCTGAATTGTCGAAAATGACATCAGCCGACCGTCGTTTCCGATAGGTCTTAATTGTTTTGTAAGCTTTTTGGTATATTTGCTCTGTAGATAACCTTCGGGTTTACCTTCAAGGCCTTTGGAAATTTTTTCAAGAATCATTTTTGTGTCATTGTGTCTTTTTCTGTCCACCCTAAATTGATTTTCATGGCGTTTCCTGATTTCTTCCTTCAGTAAATCGGCGGCTGCGCCGTAATCAACTCTTTTTGATAGAGGAGAAAAAATCCTTGAAACCGCACCCGTGCCGGAAAAATCTATTTCATAGGAGAGCGCACCTGAAGGACTGTTACCCTCGCTGTAAGAATTGGCAGAAAAAGGAACGATTACATATTCACGCTCACCTTCAGCAGATTCAATTTTTGCAGAATCTGAAGATGAATTCTTAAGTGACAGGAAAGAAACGTCCGAAACGATGTTTTCACTGCATGAAGAAAACACAAAAATACATACGAACATAGAAACGGTTAAATAGAAAAACATTCTATTCACATTTCCCCCAGACTTACCCCTCAATTAATTTTTACTTCATAGAACAGGACAGGTCAATATAATTCTTAAGGGGCCGATAAAACCTATTACCCGATCCTGCCAAATCTAATCACAGGGAGATACGCCTGCCGTACCGGTTGATATGTTCCCGGCATTTCCCATTGGAACTTTCTCTATAAGTCCCGAAGAATTAACCTCTATTTCCTTAACCCCGGCATTGCTTTTAAGAAAAATTTCAAAATTCCTTAAACCCGCGAGATTACTGGCATCAATATATCTGTTATTGGCAAATCCTCTTATATCAAAAACGATGGTATCCAGATTCGGATTTGTCGGGTTTTCAATGTTTGTATTGGCCGAATTTGTCGTACAATCAAGCAGACTTATCTCTTCTCTAAACTTCAACCATTTCTGATTACGCATTTCACTACAGCTTGCTGAATTGCAATTTGACAGAGATGAAAGATCGCACTGAGAACATACCGTGCAATCGGCATTACAGTTTGAAGGATAATAATTGTTGTTTACATCTCCGCCGCAATCCTTCCACATGCATGCATATACAACCCCCTCCGAATCGTTTTTGATAAAGGATACACCGTATTTTGCTCCCTTTGTCTGGGCCTGAGACTGAGCCCTCATAAGCAGAGTAAGAAGTGAATTGGTAGAACTGATAAGGCGCTGCTTTGGTAGATATCCGGACATGTACATATAGCCTGTAGCGAATATCAAAGCGACTATAACAAGGGTTATAATTACTTCTACCATAGTGAATGCTTTTTTAGGTTTTAGACCCATATTCAGTCTCCCTTTTAGTATTATTTATTATATCAAAATTTATAATTCGAATACTACTATATACATAGT
>CAYYBZ010000036.1:0-11223 GCA_964470285.1 uncultured Oligoflexia bacterium | reverse complement strand
GTCCATAAAAAACAGGTCCTGTTATGATAATTAGTAGAATTATTGCTTTCATTTCCCTATCTTTAATCTTAATGCTATCAGATAGATATGTTTGCACAATCTTAACCGGCTGCTATACTTCGTTTCGGAAAGGAGAAAATAATGTTAAGTAAAATCGCTTTGGCTTTTATTTTAGTTATTTCTTTTACAATATCCCTCTTTTTGGGAAACGCTTTCTCAAAACCGGAAGTAAAAACCGGTCTTTGGAAATTCACAACAAAGATGGAAATGCCCGGAATGCCGATGCAAATACCGCCTGTAACGAACGAAAAATGCATTACGGATTCGGATCTTTTGCCAAAAACCGATTCTCCGAATGAATCATGCAAATTCACAAATCAGAAAATATCCGGCAGCACAATATCCTATGATATCGAATGCAAAACCCAAGGAAGCACAACAAAGGGCAAGGTAAAGGTAACTTACTCAAGCAAGAAAATGAACGGCACAATGAACTTAACAATCACTCCAGGTAATACAAAAATGACGAGTAAGATTAGCGGCGAATATGTGGGAGCCTGCAAAAAGTAGATAATCAATATTTCTTCTTATCAGGCAAAACTGAATACAAAAAATAGTTATCTTGACATGCCTGTCTTCAAAGATACTATCTCTTTGTATACAGCATATCTATTTACTTGACTGGGGGCTATGTCATAGGAGGTTTCATGAATTTTCTACGTTTTTTTACTCTCACCGTTCTTTTTACCGTAATATGTGCCAATAATTCTCCTGCCGCTGCACTGGACGGAAATCATAATCCTATTTTATCCTTCGATGCTGAGATGAACCGTTTTTTAGTTCCATATGACAAAATTGTAGGCGGTGAGTATTCCGTTATGGCCTCTTTTCTGTCCAGCTCAGGAAGCTTAACGGGCAGTGAATTTAGAATAGGAGTTGAAGGTCAGGAACATAAAAGCCCTGATATTGCATACGATTCCTACAATCGTAAATACATGGTCGTTTTCGAAGATTACAGAAATTTTGTAACGAAAGACAAAGACATTTTTGCCCAAATTGTAAATCAGGACGGAACACTTTCAGGAGATAATTTTTCCGTAGTTGAAGCTGCTGAAATTCAAAGAAATGTAAGAGTTGTTAACGACAGCGTAAATAACAGATTTCTTGTTGTATGGATTGATCAAAGAAATGCCTCAGACCATGACATTTACGGTCAGCTCTTTGATTCAGACGGCACTAAAATCGGAACAGAAATAAACATTTCTGAAACAACTGAGCATCAAAGTTGGCCTTTTTTAGGTTTTTCTCCCACATCACAAAAATATTTTGTCGGATGGCGCGACCAGGACCATGAAATATACGGACTGATGATGGACAAAGACGGAAATAAGGGAAACATGATTACAATCTGCAGCGATACTAACAGCAAGGAAGATCCTCATACAGCCTACGACTCAATAAACGACAGGTTCTTAATTGTATGGAAAGACGGCAGAAATGATCCTTATGGAGAAATTTTCGGTCAGTTTGTAAATGCTGATTCAACCTTAAGCGGTGATAATTTCTCAATTTCCCAGGGTGATTTTTCAAAAGCAAATCCAAGAGCTTCTTTTGATGCCGTTAATGAAAGGTATTTTGTCGGTTGGCATGATGCAAGAGCAGAAACCTTAAAAAAATTCAATCTCAAAGGTGTATCAAGTTATGATTTTTACGGAAATTACTTATCAACAGCAGGAGAAACATCTCAAGATGACTTTAGTGTTTATGAAAACATTGATAATTCGGTTCAATCAATATCATTAGCAAACAACTCTAACTGTGCAAACTTTGCATCAGCCTATTCAACTTACAATGATACAGCTGCATCAATCGATATAAACTTTAGTATAATCGGTGATGCATGCTCTCAAGCCCCCACTACGCCAGCACTTGTTTACCCGATAAACGGAACAACCGGCCTTGGAACTTCATTGACATTTAACTGGAATGATTCAACCGATCCTGATGGGGATACTGTTTCATATGGCATAATGTATTGCGAGGATGAAAATTTTGCAGGCTGTGAATCTAAATCTGTCGGAGCTGCCGCTAAAATTTATAATGCAGCGGGTATAAGCGGTTTTGCAATTATTCTTGCACTTATTATGATTTTGGGACTCTCAATAAAAAGGAAAAAGATTTTAGCATCGTTTTTTGCTTTTATTCTTTTAACTGCAACAATTTCAATAATAAGCTGTTCAAGCAATGAAGAAGAAGTTGACACAACGGTTTATAGTGTTACAGATTTAAAAGCTGCAACAACATATTACTGGAAAATAATTGCAACCGACAATAAGGGTGGAATCACACATTCGGTGAAATGGAGATTTACTACACAATAACTCTTTCAAATTATTTTAAATCGGATATCCGACGAAAGATATTATGTTCTCGCAACGCATATCATTAAGAGGACAATTATAATCGAATCCTGAATTGTCAAACAGGTTGATAACATCTACGAATATTTCATAACCGGTATCCTCTATCCAGATCTCAAATATTTCTCCGATTTGGCAATCGAAAATAAAGGCTGTATTGTCCCATATTCCATAATAATAACCGCTTAAATGATCGTAGTCGGCAATAACAATTATATTCACATCTTCAATCCAGACCTCAAGTGAATTATGATTGATTTGACTTAAGGTTATGTAATTATAATTAGGTTTTAAAACAAGTCCGTAATTTTCATCAAGAAAATCCCTAAGTTATCCTCAACGATGCGATAAAGATCAGTGCGTTCTGGTCTTCTTGGTCGGTATGTCTTGAGGGTGTTGCATCTCACATATCTAGCGAGATGCAATATGTGCCATTGTCTGTGAGAGGCTCTATATTAGAGATGAGATTTAATGCGTCCGGAAATCGTTACCGAAGAGTATTAACATTGGTTTTAAAGATTCAGGATCAAACCATCCTTCTTTTAACCTGCTTAACCACATGATATGAAACAGGTTTTTTCAGAAACGAAAGTTTACAAAAAAGGAGAAAAAGGTACCCGGGTACCTTCTATTTGAGGTTACGTTCTATTAAGTATTTTCTTAAATCATAAATTTATGTGATAATCAGAAATATGAAACGGGATGATCTGGCCAAAAAATTTCGCTCTCTGCCTTACTTTAGCGAAGCGATGCTCTTTGCTAAAAACTCCAAACTTCCGTCTCTTAGAAACCAATTATCCAAATGGGTAAAATCAGGAAAGCTCTGGCGTTTAAAAAAAGGGTTATATACATTACCTCCTGATGAAAGAAAAACCGGTCTTTCATCAAAACTGGCTTCTAATATCATTTTATCCCCCTCCTATCTGAGCCTTGAATATATGCTATCCCAGTATGAGTTAATTCCAGAGCGTATAAACGAAGTAACGGCCATAACAACTCATAAAACTTCAAAGTTCAGCAATCCGCTAGGTATTTTCAACTACAGGCATATTAAAGAAGACGCTTTTACCGGCTTTATAAACAGCAATGATGAATTCGGTTACCCTGTTATTACTGCAACTCCCGAGAAATCACTCTTGGATAAAATCTATCTGGATGCCAAAGCTGAAGTGACAGCGGATTATTTAGAAAATGATCTAAGATTACAAAACACCGAGATCCTAAATAAAAGGCTCCTTAAGGAATATTCAAAAGCATTTAAATCAAAGAAGATGAACAATTGCGTAAAAACTATCAATTCATATATTAAACAGGAATATTTATGAAAGATATCTTAAAAAAGCTTTTTCATCGTGAAGCATCAAACGAACATAAGAGAAATATAACAAGAGAATTTCTTCAACATCTGATCCTGAGTATTATGGATAAAAAAGGTCATTTTGCAAATTGGGCATTTGTAGGAGGCACCTGTCTTCGCGTGGTTCATGACCTCAGGAGATTCTCCGAAGATCTTGATTTTTGCGCTATTTCATCAGAAAAGAAGCTCTTGATAAAAGCAGCCGCCGATGAATGGGGAAAGGATCTTTATTCCTGGGGATTTAAGGTAGAAACAGGCAAATTCAAAAGCGGTAAACTTGAGAGATGTTTTATAAGGTTCCCCGGCTTGATGAATGAACTTGGGATCTCAAGTGATCCACGCATAAAATTATCGGTTAGAATTGAAGTCGACCAGGACACACCGAGGCCCTTTAAGCTCACAAATACATTGGTGCAAAGGGATATCCTTTTCAATGTTGTACACCACGATCTGCCAAGCCTTTTCGCAGGTAAGTTGCATGCCGTTCTTTTCAGGCCTTTTGTAAAGGGACGCGACATATACGATCTTGTATGGTATTTCACTAAAAAGATCCCTGTTAACTTCGCTTTTTTGCAAAACGCCGCTTTCAAAACAGAAGGCAAAAACCCGGATCTTGCATTAAAAGAAGATTTGCTTCACTTAATTAAAGAAAAGATTAATTCGATATCTTTTGACAAGGTCAGAAAAGACCTGAGTCCCTTCCTTGAAGACCAGTACGAATTAAGGTTTATTACCAAAGAAACAATTCTTAAAAACTTAAAGCATTTAGATATTAAATCTGCTTAGTTTTAAAAGGGCCTCTGTATTGACTCTCTATTTAAAACGGCTTTATATCGAATTCCAAAAAGCGTTTTCATCGCTTATCAGCTTAGGTGCAGGACCGCCGCAATCTTCCATATTCTCTACATCATAAATTGAAAAACTGAATTTTAATTCGGGACTATTTTTAATAAGATCCCGATTTGCATTAGCTCTTGTTAACTGACCTGAGCCTAAATTGTAAACAATGATAAATTTGGCATCAGACACCGCTTTTTCATAAGAGATATTATCAGTTGTCTTTATAGGGTAGGATTCTACATAAAAAAAAGAGTTTGCGTTTTTGTGCCATATAGACCGCGCAAATACTCCGGAGAATGAAGGATATTTACAATCGGACTTAAAAGCTATCCTGTTGGATTCCAGATCAAATACGCTAAAATTACATTCCCCTTCCGGCTCAGAAGATGCTTTAAACAGATATTTCTTGTCCTCGGTTATATAATGACGGCCTCCCGCTACGGAAAGCACGATTCCCTTTTTGTTTATTAAAATAAGCTCCTGTTCATAACCGCCTATTTTAAAAACTTGTTGATTCTGCCCCTTGCAACATAGGCGGCTGAATGAACCTCAGGCATGTTTTTAAGAGGAAAGTTAAAATCTCTTAATGCGCTTGCAAAATGTATGTTATATACTATTTTCTCAGCATGCGTTTTTGCGTCTTCCCACATAACCAAGGCAGGATGGGCAAAGGCTTTTATTCGCCTAATTCCTGCTCGGGCAAGATTTAAAATATTGATTACCTTTTTTCATGGTTTAATATAATTATTGAACAATCGAGGACTCTCTCATTTGAAACGGGAGGCCTGGCCATATAAGCAGTTATGTATCAGCTGACACACAACCTCATGATTTTACATTCTTTTATAATCGGACCACTATGCCCTAAATATGCCCAATGCTCTAAATTTGCATCGTTTTACACTTTTCTAATATCTGCATAACGTCAATTTAACACACTGTTGACATTATGCGTTTCACAAAATCGCTGAAAGCTGTTTATTTACCGTATAAATACATATATCAAAGGAGAGCCAATGAAAAATATAATCTTAATTTTATCCTTCTCATTCTTTCTCTCGATCACATTTTGCGGATCTTCAATGGCACAAAATACTTCCGATACTACGGAGTTTTCAAACACGGTCGAGATCACCGATTCAAGATGCTGGGAAACTGGATTGATAAGCGGATATCTCTTAAAGATCCATAAGCTGGAAGTTGCCGACTCCGATATGAATAAAGTTGAGATCAATTTCTCTTACGGTTATCACGGAAGCATGGCATGCCGACAGGAACTTAATAGACTTGAAAAAGCGCTACAACCGGGCAGGCTTATATGCGGATGTTCCGCCTGGACGCCCTATCATGATTACAGCCTCAACTGTATGGTGCTTAAAAAATCCGGCAACAGCGTGGATTCCGACTATTATTACTTCGAAAAGCTTCAACCAGTCAAGTTCGACGACAGACTGGAATGTGAAACTCAAAGATACCTTTTCGAATATCCGGAAATTGACAGATCTACCGCCGCATCAATGGCTGTAAGCTTCACAGATAAAATAGATCAAAAATATGAAGATTGGGCGAACATGGACTAGCGCATTTAACGTCGCCTCGCCCAAATTAAATACCCATTAAGAATAGATGCCCCCCGGGACGTGAGTGCATAAACATTCCCGAGGTATTCACCTATACCGTTCTTGAGATCGCCGGACTGATTGTACTTCCAGAGCTTTTTACCGTCGTCTGCCCCGAACACGAATAAAGCTCCTTCATATGTGCCGAAAACAAAAGTACCGCTTATTTTAACGGGATTTGTCGGCCTCACCACATGCCTCAATTGTTCAGCAGTCCACGTACCCCCAATGACAATCCTTTCGTAGAATCGGCTTTCAATGCAGTCAAAAGAGCTCCTTCCTATCCAGGCAGGTTCAGGGACAGGGAAGAGACCATTGACTATTTTGAAAGATATTTCAACTGGTACAACACTGAACATTACCACAGCGGAATTGAGTATGTGACTCCGGATCATGCCCACAGAGGACTACAAAAAATACTTAGAAAGGAGGTAAATAAAAAACAATTTAACTTGGCAAAACTGAGTGAATCGAGGATTATTTCTTTAAACAATCGGCCCCGGTCTTACTTATACTGTAATTCATCTCTGATTAGTGTTATTGATTAAAAAACGCACCGGAGCCTGCAAAAAGTAGATAATCAATATTTCTTCTTATCAGGCAAAACTGAATACAAAAAATAGTTATCTTGACATGCCTGTCTTCAAAGATACTATCTCTTTGTATACAGTAGATCTATTTACTTGAAAATCTTTGGAGGAATCATGAATAAGCTTTTTTCTGCATCAATCATTTCATTATTTTTAATTGCCTTATGCTCACCCGTATTTGCGACAAATAAAAGTAAAACAACATATCTTGATCTTCAATCAAGGCATGCCTTTAAACCTAACGGGAAACTCACAATTTATATTGATGAAAACGGAAGCTGGAATTATGTTGCTTCAATGGAATTCGATAGATTTTTAAGGGATAAAACAGTTGATTTAGATAAGTATTTGAAAAACAAAAAAGAGACAAAAATAAAAATAGTAAAATCCACAGGCGGTTCTTCCCATTTGGACTTCGTATCTTTATCGGGTACAGCACCCTTTTCTACAAAATCTAAAGACAGAGAATTAACGCTCAAAAAACTTTCAAAAAAGGATTTCGATGTTATCAATGCCGACACAAACGGAATTGAACTGCACTTCAAAGATTTAAAAAATTCAACGCTTGAGTTGCGCGCAAGAATTGAATCCTTAAGGGTACGCGAGACTACTTTTAAATTTCCCCCTTCAAATCTCTACAGAGACATATCAAAGAATTCTGAATTTTATGAATATACCCTAAACTCGCAAAAGAAAGCCTCAAAGGACATGCGCTTTGATAAACCTCTTTTTAAAATCCTTTCTCAGGCCGGAACAGGTCATCCGCACGGATATACTACAGGGTGGGTAAGAAATGACGAAAAATTTCTTTATGCAACCGTAGATTTTGCAGCCGATAATACTTTTGACGGTAATAAGGACTATGCAAAACTTTATGCAAACATAAAAGGCAATATTAAGGAGTTTAAGCTTTCCGTACCTGATCAAAAATGGGGTAAACCTTTATTTGATTATACTGAAGATCTGCCCTATCAGCACAAAATTTATGAGTTCAGAATTCCCCTCTCTGAAATTGGCATAAAAAGCGTCAAAGACAACAAAAAATTACTTTTAGCCTTCTCAACATACGGAACATCGGATCCCGGTGATTATTCCCCGGATATTGCTTATGATTCAAATTTAAACCGTTATCTTATGGTTTATCATTATGATGACGGATCTACTGACAGAGATGTTTATGCGCAAATAATCAACAACGATGGAGCATTAAACGGAAGTCCTATCACTATAGCTGACACTGCGGGACTTTCTGCGGCAGCCCGAGTCGCCTTTGACAGCATAAATAACAGATTCATGGTAACGTGGACCGACAATAGAAATCATTCCACTAACTACGACATATACGCACAAATAATTAACGGTGACGGAAGCTTAAACGGTGCAGCTTTCCCGGTAAATGAAAATATCGCAACTACTGCCGATATTGTTTCCGATTTAGCTTTTGACCCCGAAAACGGCCGTTTTCTTTTCGCATGGAACCTTGGAACTTCTGATGAAGATGTTAAGGGAAGACTTTTTGATGCAAACGGTAACGCTTTAACATCCACTTTTGACATTTCTACTGCGGCTAACGCTCAAAGGGAACCTGTAGTTAAATATAATTCAATAATGAATAAGTATCTTGTTGGCTGGCATGATTCAAGAGCAGGATCGGGAAGAGATGTATGGGTAAGACTTATTGACAGTTCAGGAAATCCTTCGGGGGCCGAAATTCAAATAACAAACTTAACAGGGGAATTTCAAAGAAATATAGATATTGCCTCTAATGAAAAGGACGGAGGCTTTCTGGTTGCCTGGGACGATACTAGAAACGGACAATTTGACCCTGAGATCTGGGGTCAACTAATAGACGTAACCGGGGCCCTTTCCGGATCCAATTTTCAGTTAGCTGATGACGCGGACTGGGAGCTTGAATACGTGACTACATCTTATAATCCTTACTGTGAGAACTACCTATTATCATGGTCATGGGTAGACCGTTACGGATCAATCACGGCGCAGGTATATTGGAGATCAATGAGCCTTAACGGAAGTACATTTACTGATATCGAGCAGGTTAATCCAAGCTCCATGTATCAGATTAACTCAATTGTTGCTCCAAATTCAGGTAACGCTACCGCCTTAATTGCTTATGAAACAGGCGATATAGCTACAAGTCACTATGATGTCGGATCTACGCTAAAGGAAAATCTCTGTTCAAATCCTCCAACTTCACCCGAACTTGTTTATCCTGAAAATGAAGCGGTTGATATGGAAACGGCTTTTACATTAGCCTGGAAAAGGGCATCCGATCCTGATAGCGATAATGTAAACTACGATGTTTATTACTGTGATAATGCCGATATGACCGGGTGTTCCGGCATTGAAGTTATTGATCCCGAGAACAACTCAAAATATATAAGTTCGGGATTATCGGTTTTCTATGTTCTTTTAACTTTATTTATGGCTTTGGGCATAGTTTTTAGAAAAAAAAGACCAATGAGAATATCAATCTTGATTTTGATGGTTACAACTTTCATATTTATTGCCTGCTCAAGCTCAACGATAGATGAAGAAAATGATAAAGATATTTTAACGCTTGATATCAGCGGGCTGAATTCAGCAACAACTTATTACTGGAGAGTTGATGCAAAAGACGGTAACGGAAGATTTACCCCTTCCGAAACCCGCAGATTCACGACGAAATAAAATTTCTTACAAAGTATGACATAAGAGGAGGTTTCATGAATTTTCTACGTTTTTTTACTCTCACCGTTCTTTTTACCGTAATATGTGCCAATAATTCTCCTGCCGCTGCACTGGACGGAAATCATAATCCTATTTTATCCTTCGATGCTGAGATGAACCGTTTTTTAGTTCCATATGACAAAATTGTAGGCGGTGAGTATTCCGTTATGGCCTCTTTTCTGTCCAGCTCAGGAAGCTTAACGGGCAGTGAATTTAGAATAGGAGTTGAAGGTCAGGAACATAAAAGCCCTGATATTGCATACGATTCCTACAATCGTAAATACATGGTCGTTTTCGAAGATTACAGAAATTTTGTAACGAAAGACAAAGACATTTTTGCCCAAATTGTAAATCAGGACGGAACACTTTCAGGAGATAATTTTTCCGTAGTTGAAGCTGCTGAAATTCAAAGAAATGTAAGAGTTGTTAACGACAGCGTAAATAACAGATTTCTTGTTGTATGGATTGATCAAAGAAATGCCTCAGACCATGACATTTACGGTCAGCTCTTTGATTCAGACGGCACTAAAATCGGAACAGAAATAAACATTTCTGAAACAACTGAGCATCAAAGTTGGCCTTTTTTAGGTTTTTCTCCCACATCACAAAAATATTTTGTCGGATGGCGCGACCAGGACCATGAAATATACGGACTGATGATGGACAAAGACGGAAATAAGGGAAACATGATTACAATCTGCAGCGATACTAACAGCAAGGAAGATCCTCATACAGCCTACGACTCAATAAACGACAGGTTCTTAATTGTATGGAAAGACGGCAGAAATGATCCTTATGGAGAAATTTTCGGTCAGTTTGTAAATGCTGATTCAACCTTAAGCGGTGATAATTTCTCAATTTCCCAGGGTGATTTTTCAAAAGCAAATCCAAGAGCTTCTTTTGATGCCGTTAATGAAAGGTATTTTGTCGGTTGGCATGATGCAAGAGCAGAAACCTTAAAAAAATTCAATCTCAAAGGTGTATCAAGTTATGATTTTTACGGAAATTACTTATCAACAGCAGGAGAAACATCTCAAGATGACTTTAGTGTTTATGAAAACATTGATAATTCGGTTCAATCAATATCATTAGCAAACAACTCTAACTGTGCAAACTTTGCATCAGCCTATTCAACTTACAATGATACAGCTGCATCAATCGATATAAACTTTAGTATAATCGGTGATGCATGCTCTCAAGCCCCCACTACGCCAGCACTTGTTTACCCGATAAACGGAACAACCGGCCTTGGAACTTCATTGACATTTAACTGGAATGATTCAACCGATCCTGATGGGGATACTGTTTCATATGGCATAATGTATTGCGAGGATGAAAATTTTGCAGGCTGTGAATCTAAATCTGTCGGAGCTGCCGCTAAAATTTATAATGCAGCGGGTATAAGCGGTTTTGCAATTATTCTTGCACTTATTATGATTTTGGGACTCTCAATAAAAAGGAAAAAGATTTTAGCATCGTTTTTTGCTTTTATTCTTTTAACTGCAACAATTTCAATAATAAGCTGTTCAAGCAATGAAGAAGAAGTTGACACAACGGTTTATAGTGTTACAGATTTAAAAGCTGCAACAACATATTACTGGAAAATAATTGCAACCGACAATAAGGGTGGAATCACACATTCGGTGAAATGGAGATTTACTACACAATAA
>CAYYBZ010000035.1:0-11258 GCA_964470285.1 uncultured Oligoflexia bacterium | reverse complement strand
GATCGAGAGCGCGGATGCGCCCGCTGGTTGTCGTCCCCCCAGGATCTCGGCGGCCTTATAAGAGAATCTTTTACAAACCTTTTAAAAAGAGGTCTTAAAGACCGTCTTTCACAATTAAACCTTTTGTCAGAAAAACTCAGCGCTTTAAACCCAAGCGCGATTCTTGAAAGGGGCTATTCAATTGCAAGAAACTCAAAGAACAAAATTATTAAAAGCATAAAAAGTATAAACATAAACGATCATGTTTCATTAACCGTTTCCGACGGAGAGCTGGACTTAACCGTAAAGGAAAAGAGTGAAAAATGAAAAAAACCTCCGCTTCATATCTAAGAGAACTTGAAAAATTGCATGATAAGATTACCAGTGGCGATCCTTCTTTAAGTGAATCTATAAAAGTACTTAAAAAAGTTACGCTTTTAAGAAAAAAACTTGATACCGGCCTTTTTAACAAAAAATCCCTGATAAAAATCGTTAAAGAAACTGGAAGCGGAGATTTTGAAACTTACGATTTTAAGGAGGCTTGATAACAAATGGCGGTAAGGATAAAGAAAACTTCTTCAAATTTTATATGTTTTGTTACATGTCCCAATATAAAAACAGCACGCCTCATTGCATCAGCCGTCGTTAAAGACGGTTTTGCGGCATGCGTAAACGTAGTCAAGGGTATTGAATCAATTTACAAGTGGAAAGACAAAATCTGCAAGGATTCAGAAGTCTTACTAATTATTAAGGGACATTTCAGGAATCAGAAGAAACTTGCTAAGAAAATTCAAAGCTTGCATTCATACGATGTTCCGGAGATAATTTTCTTTAAACTTGATTCTGGATTCAATAAATATATTGATTGGTTAAATGCAAATTCGTAAGGGGTGAAAAATGAAAAAAGTAGGAATACTTACAGGCGGGGGAGATTGTCCGGGCTTAAACGCGGTTATAAGAGGAATAGTCAGAAAGGCCTATGAACAGAACTGGGAAGCTCTTGCTATAAGGGAAGGCTGGCGCGGAATGCTCGAGAAAAAAACCTTCAACCTGACTTTAGGTTCCGTTTCCGGAATTCTACATAAAGGCGGAACAATTCTTGGAACCTCCAGAACCAACCCGTTTAAAGATGAAGACGGCCCCAAGATGGTTTTAAATAATTTCAAAGAACTCGGCCTTGACGCTCTTGTTGCTATAGGCGGAGAAGATACACTGGGAGTTGCGGCCAAAATGGCCGATTTAGGTCTTAAGGTCGTTGGAGCCCCAAAGACAATCGACAATGACTTATCCGGAACCGACTTTACAATGGGATTTGATACGGCTGTCAACATAGTTACGAATGCAATTGACAGGCTTCATACAACTGCAGAATCTCACAACAGAGTTATGGTAGTTGAAGTAATGGGAAGGCATGCCGGCTGGCTCACATGTTTTTCAGGGATTGCAGGCGGAGCAGACGTTGTAATGATACCCGAAGTTCCTACCGAAGTAGATGAAGTTTGCTCGCTTATTAAGAAGCGTCACTCCCGGGGTAAAAATTTCAGCATCATACTCGTAGCCGAAGGCGCCAAATTACTGGACGACGGCAAAGAACAGGAAATAAGCAAATCCTCTAAAACGGACGAATTCGGACATATCACGCTGGGAGGAATCGGAAGCCTCGTTGCAGAATTAATTGAGAAAAAGATAGGTTTTGAAACGAGAGTAACTGTTTTAGGTCATATTCAGAGGGGCGGAACCCCTTCCGCATTCGACAGAATTTTGGGAACAGCTTACGGAGTAAAGGCAATGGAATCGGTTCTGGAAGAACAGTGGGGGAAAATGCCGGCTTTAAGCTGCGGTAAACTGACAACTGTCCCGATTAAAGACGCCGTAAAGCAATTAAAGCTTCTTCCTTTATATTACTACGATCTTGCAAAAGTATTTTTCGGCTAATCGCCGCGATAAATTAATCCGTCAATTTCTGTAGCGATATCTCCTTTAATCGCATACCAACCTACAAGTCCGAAAGGAGTTTTTATTAAATAATTTGCCTCTTTTTTATCGCCCGGCAAAACCTCAACCTCGCTGCCTGAATTAAGATGAGCAATTTTAGTATCGAGGCTATCTTATTTCGCAAACATTTTTACCGAACAGTTTTTCAACTTCCTTAATAAAGGAATCGGTGGGATTTAAGAATAGATCATCGGGAAGCATTATTGTAGTGCTCTTTTTATCCTCGGCTACAATATGAAGGAATGACCTTAATGGACCGGAATGTCTCTTAATCGTACCCTTAAGAGAGCTAAGCTTTTTATTGTCAATAAGCTTTTCCGAAACTGTTATGTGAACAGCTTTAACTTTAGTCTGCCTTGCATCCTCAATTGTTTTTATATCCGAAACTATTATTTTAACCTGATCTTCGCCTGCATCCACCTTGCCTTCAACAAAAATGGGATTTTCAGAATTTAATAACTCCAAACTTTTTTTGTAGGCATCTGAGAAAACTATTAGCTCAACCGAACCCCTTAAGTCCTCAAGTGTAACAAAAGCCATTCTGTCGCCTTTTTTGGTCGTAATCTCTTTTTTAGCAGCGACTATTCCCGCTATTGTTATCTGGCTTCCGTCTTTTGCCTCTTGTATAGATTCGGTGTCCCATTTTGTAAGTTCCATTAGGTCAACCTCAATCTGCTGTAGCGGATGTCCGGAAATATAGAAGCCCAGGGATTCTTTTTCATAAGAAAGTTTTGTTTTATCTTCCCATTCAGGCAAATCGGGGTATTTAATTTTATCGGTTGAACTCTCGCCGCTCATACTGTCAAACATTGAAAACTGTCCGATTTCTTTATCCTTTTGATATGATTGTCCCAGTTCCATTGCCTTTTCAATAGACTTAAACATCCGGGATCTTCCGGCTTGGGTTAAATCAAAAGCCCCGCATTTAATGAGACTTTCAATGACCCTTTTATTTACTTTTCTTAAATCAACCCTTTTGCAAAAATCGAAAAGATCCTGAAACTCGCCTGAATCTTCTCTCGTTTCAACAAATGCGTTTATTGCGCTTTCTCCGACATTTTTGACGCCTTTTAAACCGAAACGTATTCTTCCGTCATCGACCGTAAAATTAACAAAGCTTTTGTTTATGTCCGGAGGCAAAAGATCGATGTTGAGTTTTCTTAAATCATATATAAGGGCGGTTACCTTATCCTGATTGTTCATTTCAGAGGTCATCATGGCCGCCATGAATTCAACCGGATAATGCGCCTTAAGATAAGCTGTCTGGTAAGCAATAAGAGCATAAGCGGTACTGTGAGACTTGTTGAAACCGTAGCCTGCAAATTTCGCCATCAAATCGAATATTTTTTCTGCTTTTTTATTGTCGATTTTGTTGATCTTGGCTCCCATTAAGAATTTTTCTTTTTGTTTTTCCATTACGGCCGGGATTTTCTTTCCCATGGCCCTTCTTAAAATATCGGCATCGCCTAAACTGAAATTTGCCAGCAGACTGGCTATCTGCATTACCTGTTCCTGGTAAACAATAACACCGTAGGTGGGTTTTAAAATTTTTTCCAGTTCTTTGAGTTCATACTCTATCTCAGTTCTTCCGTGCTTACGGTTTATAAAATCATCCACCATTCCGCTGCCCAACGGACCGGGTCTGTAAAGAGCGACTAAGGCTATTATGTCTTCGAAGTTTTCCGGTTTGAGCTTAACGATAAGATCTCTCATACCCGAACTTTCAAGCTGGAATATACCTCTTGTATCTCCCGAACTTAAAAGCTTATAGACTTTAGCATCGTCAAGAGGAAGATTGATAATGTCTATGTTTTTCCCGGTATTTTCTTTGATTAATTTAAGGGCGTTCTTGATAACTGTAAGAGTTTTTAAACCCAGAAAGTCGAACTTGATAAGTCCGATTTTTTCAACGGCTTTCATATCCAGTTGCGTGACTATTTCGTCGTTTTGTCCCTTGTAAAGAGGCAGATGTTCCACTAAAGGATTTTCATCCGATATAACAACGCCCGCGGCATGAATTGATGCGTGTCTGTTAAGGCCTTCTAAATCAACGGCAATTTTTAAAAGCTCATCGACTCTCGGGTCTTTCCTTCTTAACTCTTCAAATTTAGGTTCTTCCCTGAAAGCTTCGTCCAAAGTAATATTGAGTACGTTAGGAACAAGTTTGGCTATTTTATCCACTTCACCGTAAGGCATATCAAGGCTTCTTCCAACATCTCTTATGACGGCCTTAGCCTGCATTTTCCCGAAGGTTATAATCTGAGCAACCCTTGTATCGAAAACTCCCTGTCCGCCCTTACCGTAAGTTTCGGAGACATATTTTATAACTTCATCCCTGCCCTCTATGCAAAAATCTACGTCAATATCGGGTAAAGACACACGTTCCGGATTTAAAAATCTTTCAAAAAGAAGGGCATAAGGTATCGGATCAATGTCGGTAATCTTTAAAGCGAAAGCGACGAGGCTTCCGGCTGCGGAACCTCGCCCGGGACCTACGGGAATATTTTTCCTTTTGGCATAGTTAACGAAATCCCACACTATTAAAAAATAACCGGAATATCCCATCGTATTGATTATGGACAGCTCACTCTCAAGTCTTGCCGTATACCTGGCTATTATTTTCACATGATCTTGTTCATCATGCAGCTTAAGTATATAGGGCATTCTTTCTTTTAGTCCTTTTCTGGCCAGATTCTCAAGATGCTCGTGAAGGGGTATATCGCCGGGAGTTTTAAATGAAGGGAATTTGGGTTTATCAAGTTCAAGCTCTACATCGCATTTCTTTGAAATTTTTACGGTGTTTTGACAGGCCTGGGGCACTTCGGCAAAAATTCTTCTCATTTCATCCGGAGATTTCATATAAAACTCATCGGTTGAATACTTCATGTGAGTCTGATCGTTCATGGTTTTTCCGGTTTGAATACAAAGCAGAACTTCATGCGCCCTTGAATGCTCTTTTGAAAGATAATGGGTATCATTCGTAGCGACTAAAGGAATAGAAAGCTTATTCGACATCTCTATCAAATGTTCGTTTAGCTTTTTCTGCTCGGGGATATCATGGTCCATCAGTTCCAGGTAGAAATCGTCATCATCAAAATAGCCCTTATATCTTAGCGCCTTTTCTTCAGCCTTCTGTATATCGCCTGCCAAAAGAGCCGAGTTAATCTCGCCTTTTAAGCATGCTGACATACCTATCAGCCCCTGAGAATACTTTTTAAGAATTTCATGATCAATTCTGGGTTTGTAATAAAAACCCTCAAACTGGGCTATTGAAATGAGCTTATAAAGATTTTTAAGGCCTTTGTTGTTTTTTGCGATAAGAATTAAATGATAGGTTCCGCCTTCACCTGAAGAACTTCGCGGTGTTTTATCTTTTCTGTCCCCGTCTGTTATATAACACTCGACACCTAAAAGAGGTTTTATTCCCTCTTTCTTTGCCTTCATATAAAACTCGACAAAGCCGTGCATATTTCCGTGATCGGTAAGGGCAATTGCCGGCATGTTAAACTTTTTGGCCTGTTTTACTAAGGAATCTATTGTGATGGCGCCGTCAAGAAGACTGTATTGAGAATGTAAATGCAAATGGACGAATCCCATTCTATTCCCATTCTATGGTTGACGGGGGCTTTGAGGAAATATCGTAAGCAACTCTGTTTATTCCCCGCACTTCGTTAATAATTCTGTTTGAAATTTTTTCCAAAACATCATATGGAATCTTTGACCAGTCGGCGGTCATTCCGTCATGTGAATCGACCGCTCTTATAACAGCCGCCCTTTCATATGTTCTTTCGTCTCCCATAACACCTACCGACTTGACCGGAAGTAGAACCGTAAATAACTGCCAGATATTATCATAAAGACCGGCTTTATAAATCTCTTCTATTGTTATTTCATCTGCATCACGCAAAACCCTAAGGGATTCTTCTGTTATTTCACCTAAAATTCTTACTGCGAGTCCGGGCCCGGGGAAGGGATGCCTTGAGAGAAATTCATCGGGAATGTTTAGCTCTTTTCCGACTTTTCTGACTTCATCCTTAAAAAGCTCTTTTAACGGCTCAATCAACTCTAAATTCATTTTCTCCGGAAGGCCGCCTACATTATGATGACTTTTAATTGTAGCCGAAGGCCCCTTAAATGATACTGATTCGATCAGGTCAGGATACAGCGTTCCCTGCGCCAGATATTTTACACCTTCGATTTTCTTTGCTTCCTCTTCAAATACTTCAATAAATACGCGTCCGATAATTTTTCTTTTTTGCTCAGGATCGGTGATCCCTTTAAGTTCACTCAAAAATCTGTTAGATGCATCAACCGGAATTACGTTTATTTTTAGAAACCCCTTAAGTACCTTTGTAACATCCTGAAACTCATTTTTCCTAAGCAAGCCGTTATCCACAAAGATTCCGTAAATTTTATCGGCTGCCGCCTTACTTAAAAGCGAGGCCGCAACCGTTGAATCTACTCCGCCTGAAATTCCCAAAACAACGTTGTCGTTTCCTATTTTTATTTTTAGATCCTCTATGGTTTTTTTAACCAGAGATCCGATATCCCAGTTTTTCTCACACTGGCATATTTCAAAAAGAAAATTCCTTATTATTTCTCTGCCGTAATCAGTATGTGTAACTTCCGGGTGAAACTGAAGACCGAATATCTTTTTATCCGGATTATGAATGGCTGCATGCGGGCTGTTTTCTGTAGTTGCAATATTATCAAAATCTTTGGGAAGTGCGGTTATTTTGTCTCCGTGACTCATCCAAACCGTTAATTTTCCGTTTTTTGTTCTCGATTCAAATCCTTTAAAAAGATCCGAGTAATTGTTTATATCTATTTGTGTAAATCCGTACTCTCTTTTCTTTGAAAAATGAACTCCGCCGCCCAGAGAATATGAAAGAAGCTGCGCTCCGTAGCATATTCCAAGAATAGGTTTTGAGCTTTCCGGAAGGCCTTCCGTAAGTTTCGGGGAGTCGTCCTGATACACACTTGAGGGTCCGCCTGACAGGACATACCCTTTAACATCGAATTTGGTTTTTTCGGGTAATTTATCCAGGCATGAAAGTATTTCGCAGTAAACACCCTCCTCTCTTATTCTTCTCGCTATAAGCTGTGTGTACTGAGAACCGTAATCTACAATTATGATCATTTAAAAATGCTCCATAAAGCTATTCAAGCATGTCCATTCTGTAGTTTGGAGATTCCTTTGTTATTACCACATCGTGCACATGGCTTTCTCTTAAACCCGAAGATGTTATTCTTATGAAGCTTCCCTTTTCCCTTAATTCCTTAACCGTTTTGCATCCGGTATAGCCCATTCCCGATCTTAAACCGCCGATTAGCTGATAAATTGCGCTTGAAAGCGATCCCTTGTAAGCCACTTTACCCTCGATTCCTTCGGGGACAAGCTTTGCTTCTTCTCTTGAGGCATCCTGATAGTAGCGGTCAGCTGAACCCTTTTTCATTGCGCTTACTGATCCCATACCGCGATATGATTTGTAAGAACGTCCGCGGTAAATAATCATTTCACCGGGTGATTCTTCGGTTCCGGCAAACATCGAACCCACCATTACGGCGTCGGCTCCGGCGGCCAGGGCTTTAACTATATCTCCTGAAAATTTAATTCCTCCGTCTGCTATTATCGGAATATTATGTTTAGCCGCGGCTTCGGCGCAGTTCATAATCGCCGTTATCTGAGGGACTCCGACACCTGAAATAACCCTTGTAGTACAAATAGAACCGGGACCTATTCCGACTTTTATACAATCTGCACCGGCCTTGATTAGTTCTTCAGCTCCATCTGCTGTTCCGACATTTCCCGCAACCAGCGGAAAATCCGGATGAGCCTTTTTAAAGTCCTTAACAAAATCCAAAACTCCTTTAGAGTGTCCGTGAGCGGTATCAACGCAGATAACGTCTGCATTACCTTGCGCTATAAGCATTTCTGCTCTTTCGGCATGAGAGCTTCCGACACCGACCGCAGCACCTGCAAGAAGCCGGCCTCGTGTATCTTTTGAGGAAAAGGGATAAAGCTTTGCCTTGTTAATATCTTTAATGGTTATAAGACCTTTAAGATTAAAAGAATCGTCTACTACTAAAAGCTTTTCGATTTTATTTTGCTGCAAAATATCCTGGGCCTGCTCTAAGCTTGTACCTTCAGGCACGGTTACCAGTTTTGGTTTTTTGGTCATTACCTCTTTGACTTTTAAATCCAGTCGCTTTTCAAATCTAAGATCTCTTGAAGTGATTATACCGGTAAGCTGTTTATGCTTAACCACCGGGATCCCGGAGATTTTATGCTTGTGCATAATTTCTAAAACTACTCCGATGGGCTCATCGGGACCTATTGTGATAGGATCCTGAATCATTCCGGCTTCATACTTTTTAACCTTTTTTACTTCGGCAACCTGTTGCTCAATTGTCATGTTTCTATGAATAAAGCCGATTCCGCCTTCCTGAGCCATTCTGATTGCAGTCTCAGATTCGGTTACCGTATCCATGGCCGCACTTATAAGAGGGATAGTAAGTGAGATGCTATTTGTGAGCCTTGTTTTTGTATTTATCTGTGAGGGAAGAACTTCGCTTTTAGCCGGAAGGAGCAGAACATCATCAAAGCTAAGGCCCTTTTCTACAACTTTTGGTGCCATTTGAAACACTCCTTGCGGGTGCTAAAATACCGAGAATATTAAGTTTTTAAACAACCCGCTTGAATTAAAATTTACTGATATTACTCATTTCTCCATTAAAGTCAAGCGTTTATAAGGCCTTAATCATAGGGGACGTAGTGATATGGCAATTTCCTTGAACTCTTAATCACTTATCATCTATAAACGGAAGAATCTTGTCAACATCACCGACGGTTCTGGATAGGCTTTCGGCGGTATCTTTTTCATCCGTGAGAACTATGGTATTTTGTGCTCTTCTTGGGTCTTCGAACGGATAAATATTTATCAGTACCATAACCTCATTTTCAATTGCCTTTCTTAACGTTCTGACAAGAGAATTGTAGGTTTTATTCAAAAACTCTTCCTGTTCGTTTCCATAACCAAAGATAAAGGTTCCAAGATCACCCCTTTGCATCCATACAGGCATCACTTTAAGAATAGTAGGATCTGTAACTCCCGCTTCTTCAGATGCGAGATATATTGTCAGTATGGATATTTTTCCGTAAATACTCTGCTCAACTAAGTCATCAAGCCTTACTTCCCACGGGCTGATCATTCCATATCTGGGGCAGCAAATAAGAACATTTTCTTCATCCTGTAAAAGATCAATTTCTACAACATGATCATCTTCAAGTTCATCCAGAATAGAATTAAGATTATCAATTACTTCTCTTGCCCGGTCCGGCTTACAACCAATGCAGGTGTATCCGATAAAGGCCCCGGTTTCTGCGTCACTTATCTTCACAGTACCCGATTTGAAATGATCCATATCTTTTAAAATCGGTATAGGTGTTGAAGATTCCACGAGTTCAAACTCAACTCTACCCGCCTCTATAAGCAGCACCGGTATTTGAAACGGGATATAAAATCCATTCAGAGAAATCAGTGCATGCTTTTCTTCGGCAAGTTTAAGTGTTTTTATAATTCCACTTTCAAATTTAGAATCAAGCAAGTAGCTTTTATTCAGATATGAATCCTGAACAAGTATTTTATCCGAACCGTCTTTGGAAATTGAAATATCTTCCGGTGAAGAAAAACTTCCCGGGAAAGCAAGATAAACAGACGAGCCTGCTACCGCATCCGGGCTTAAGAAAAAAACAAAGATTAGAATCGCTGCAAAATATGTAAATTTTCTTCGATCAATCATCATATTCCTGTGTAAAGAAGCAAGCTTCGTACCATAATAACAGACAAACTTCAAGCGCATAAAGCGGCCATTTTATTGCTTATTTCTGCATTTCGGCGAACATGGATTTAACGACTTGGGATATTTACTTCTCAGTTAGCGGTAAAAATCGGGGAAAGATTTCACCCGAAATGCAAAGGGGTATTACCGGTCAAATGTATTTAAAAGTGTTTGACTTGACGGGCTATTTACCTATAATATGCCGGTTTTTGGGAATGAAATATTGTTCTTTTAAAATAGATAGCCGTAAAGCTAAACTTATTTATTAATGTTAATCGATTAATGTTAATAGTTAGTTTGGTGCCTCGGTTAACACCGAGGCTATTTACGCAATCCCCGGTAGCTCAGTCGGTAGAGCGGGTGGCTGTGCGAACAAAATCAAATTTTGCAAATTTGATTTTGTGAGCAAGCGAGCCTTTCGAGGTTGACAAACCTCGTAGGGCGAGCAGAAATTGTTTCGATGACAATGATTTAACATCTAGGAGTTACGATGAAACGAAAAGAAAATCGTTAAATCAGAACTGGAGAAGTGCATACTGGTATGCGCAAATTGCCATCGAGAAATTCACGCTCAAATGTGCAGCCTCTCAGGGAAACCTGAGAGTGAAAATCTGGTGAATTCAGGGAAACCCTGCGCTAAGCTTGCAGGGCAATCCTGAGCCAAGTCTCAGCTAACAAACTGAGAAAGGTGCAGAGACTATCCCTTTATGGGAGTACCTCGGACCCTTAACAGGGTCCTTGGGAAGCGCCAGACACCTAAACCCATTCGGGCATGGTGATGATATAGTCCGGTCCTTAAGGTAACTTAAGGGTAACTGTAACCACTAGGTCGGCGGTTCGAGCCCGTCCCGGGGAGGGAAAAAAGGCCAAGCTTTAGCTTGGCCTTTTTTATGTTAACGTTAACATCGATGTTAACATTAATGTAAAGCCATCATTTCCTATACCTGCCCCCAACTTTATCCAAATGATTAATCAAAGCACTTGTCATCTTACCTATCTCCAATAACTCCCTGTAAATATTTTCATATTCTTCATTGTTTAAACAATTAGAATCTCTCAAAATATCAATAATAGAAACAATCTCGTAAATTGACCCTTGGGCGACCCTTAAAAAGGTTTGCTTATCCTTTGTCGTACATCTTGAGTAACCCTCCGCAATATTTAACGGAATAGAGGCTGCTGCTCTTCTTAATTGATCCGACAATCCGGGCAGACCTATTTTCGTACACTTTGGACATATTTTCAGGAGGGTTTTAACTAAAAACACACTACGTTTATACACAGGCCATCTCTGAAAAGTGAAGGATTCTTTTTGGTTATTAGTTGCACTTTTATCCGCTTTATGTTGCATGCATTTCTTTTATTGCATTCACCATGCCAAAAGTAAACTTACCTTTCTGCGCCCCCAAAAAGCAAATTCTGCGAAGCAGGCTCGCTTGCGC
>CAYYBZ010000034.1:0-11641 GCA_964470285.1 uncultured Oligoflexia bacterium | reverse complement strand
GTTGGCAACCCTTAAGGCTCTTTCCGCCGGGCTTACATTCTGAAGAATCATTATATATTCGATATTTTCCTTAACGGTCAGTACAGGTATCAAATTATAGGACTGAAAGATAAAACCAATATTATCTCTTCTGAAATCCGAAAGTTCGGATCCGCTCATATCACTTATAGGCTTTTCTCCTATATATACCTTTCCTGAGGATGGGATGTCGAGACCGCTGATCAGGTTTAAAAGCGTTGATTTACCTGAACCGGACGGCCCTGCAATAGCCGTAAATTCCCCTTTCTTAATTGAAAAAGAGACATTTTTAAGAGCATGAACCTCAACTTCTCCTGTCTTATAAATCTTCCCTACATTTTCAGTTTTCATAACCGAATTAACTTCTGACATCTTTATCTCCCTAAAAACTTAAAAGGTTTTCCTCATCGCTTTCGCGGGTGTCAGTCTTGCTGCATATAGAGCGGGATATATACCGACTAATGCGGTTAAAATGAAAAGCGAAAGAGGATAAATAAAAAACTGATAAGGCATCAAAACAGGATAAATCAGTTCCTGAATGGTAACTCCGGCCCAGTCAAGACCGCGGTAATCTATCCCGGTTTTACTCAGCCAAAAAGTTACAGTCAGACTTATAAGGATTCCTATAATTATGCTTATGAGGGCAAGAGAGCAGGCTTCGAAAATTACAATAAAGGCCATTTTGGAGGGTCTTGTTCCTATTGCCCTCAAAACTCCGAATTCGAACATTCTTTCATAAAGTGACATGAAAAGAGTATTCACTATCCCGAATGAAACCAGACCGAATAGAATTAATGCCCCTATTCCCATTGAGTATTGAGAAAGATTAAGAAGAGAGTTAAGGTCCGAAAATAATCTGTTCCAGCCCAATGCCTCATTGCCGTATTTAGAATATTTTTTATAAAAATCTCCGGTTTTAGGCGAGTCGGCCATTTTGATGTCTTTGAAATTAAACGCTATTTCATGAATGCCTTTGGGAAGTTTCAGCATTTCCTGCATCTTTGAAATATCTATAAATGCGGTAGAGGTATCCATTTCATTCATGTTAAAAAAGAAGATACCTCCTACTCTGAACATCTCTTGGCTTAAACGTCCTGATTTTGCCTGGGCGAGAGTTATTACTATCCGGTCTCCGAGGGTTACATCCAGATTTTTAGCCAGTTTTTTCCCGAGCAGAATTTTATTGCTGTCAAGTTCATCGAGAAATTTCCCCTGTTTAATTGCTGTGTGAATCTTGGAAACCTTTTTTTCTTTTAAAGGGTCTACCCCCCATAAAAGAATGGAACTGACATCGGAAGGAGATGTTATCATTCCAAAGCCGGCCGTTCTTTTTGTAAAAGATTGAATTATCTTTTCATCTGTGAGATTTTTAACAACCATATCTGAATTGTGTATTGTATTCTGTACTTCAAATGTTTTTCTAAATCCTTCAGCGTGAATCTGCCCCTGGCCAGGGAAAAAACCTGTCGCGGCTTTTATCATGTTTTCTTTCATTCCTATAATGAGAGCGTCCATGAAAATAAGAGCAGCTAATCCTATTCCTATTGCAAGACCTGCAAGAAAGTTCCTTCTTTTATTTCTGAATATGTTGCGCCACGCAAGTTTTAATAAGATAATCATTCTTTTTCCATCAGTGCATTCCCATAGCCTTTACCGGAATAATTCTCATGGCTCTGATTGCCGGGAAAATACTTACAATAATTGCAGAAAAGAAGGTAATCAAAGCCGGAAAATAAAAAATCATCGGTTCCCAGCAACCGTACATTGTTTTAAGAACAAAACCGCCGACATCAACGGCCACAGGATAATCCCATCCATAGGCAACCAGCAGATGATTAAATAAAGAACCTACAATAACCGCAAAGACTATTGAAAAAACAGCCATTATGCCCGTTTCAATTATTATCAGTGAAAAAACCTGTAAGGGTCTTGTCCCCAATGCTTTTAAAACACCGAATTCTCTGGTTCTTTCAAGTACCGTCATTAAAACCGTATTAAGCACTCCGATAGCGCATATCAGCATAATTATTGATAAGCCTATCCAGTTACCTCTCTTATCAGCCTGCATTGCCTCATAAAACTGTTTATTGACTTTTTGCCAGGGAAGTACTTCAACTTTTGGATCCGAAATTTCCTTTGTAAGTGTTTTTGATATTTTTTGTGACTGCTTGTAATCGGAAAGAATGATTTTTATTTCATGATATCTTTCATGCAGAAACAGAAAATCCTGAGCTTTTTTCAGATGCATATAGCAGCTTGTCCGGTCAAAAGAACCCGGATCTCCTTTCAAAATACCCTTAATAATAAAGATATCATTTGCTATTGAACCGTCAGCTCCATGAGCAATTAAAACAAATTCGTCTCCTATGTCAGCTTTCAATATTTCAGATAATGTTCCTGATATTATAACCTCATTGACGGGTTCATCGGATATAAAAGAGCCCTTCTTTATTCTACCGAGAATTTTGGTAGATTTTGATTCAAGATGAGGATCAACGCCGATTATTCTTGCAACGGTTGTCTTTTCGCCTACAAAAGCCAATGCTCCGGAATAAACTCTGGGTGAGTAGGATTCTATTTCGCCATGGGCATCAAGTTTTTTTTTGATCCAATCAAAATCATTGAATGTGTTGTAAAGAGAGGGTTTGTCAAGATATCCCGTTGAATTAATCTGAACGTGTCCGGTATATACCTTTGTGAAAAGGTTTATTGCATTACCGTAAGTACCTTCTGCGATGGAAAGTGAAAGAAGAAAAAGAACAAAACCGCCGACCATCGTAAGGCACGTAAGAACTGTTCTTCTTTTCTGTCTGAATATATTTCTGAATGCAATTTTAAAAATCATCTTTTACCGCTTCTGCATCAGATTCTTTTTTGGAGACTTCTAAGTGAGAACATTGAATCCTTAATTCCCTGATTAAATTTGGCCTCTTTATATTCAATTATTGTTTTATTTCCCTTTTTGTTTAGGGGAATCACCTCCATTATTGTAGGCAATTTTCTTCCGCCGAGCATTTTTATATTTCTAAAATTCATAAGTCTCATTTTCTGACCGTTTTCATCAAAATATTCCTCTTCAACGGGAAGGTAATCCTCTTTCCTTGCCTTTATAAGAATTTTACCCCATACGGTGGCTGCTTTTTCCTTTGGTGTCAGTTTTACATATAAAAGATCTTTATCGGGATTTTCGGGCGTGTAAAGCTCCCCGTCATAATCATCCAGGAAAGTGCTTTCTTTTACCAGATCATCATTTGTGAAATCACTTCCCATCCATGAACCCATCATCATTGAGGGAGGTATTTTCATTACTTTGTCAATCTTTGGAAAGTAATTCCACATTTCTCTTCCGACCCGTAAAGTCGTGATTCCTCTGTCTTTTTTGGGATCAAGAATTCTTATAAGGGTTTTTTCCATACCCTTTGACCAGGCCTTCATTGAAATCGTTCTTTCATAGTTTGGATTAATAATTGTCATGCTTATTTCTGCATAGCTGTCCTTAGCCCTGTAAGTTCTGTCAATTTCGTCTAGAATACTTTTTAAATCTTCGGGTGTATTCTTTTCGGCGTAAAGATTGAGCTGTATAAAAGAGGTAAGAAAAATCAAAAATAAAGCAGATAAAAATATTTTTTTCATTTTAAGGGTTCTCCTACTTTATAATTCTTTCATCTGCGAAATAAGCCTTTCACCTATAGCATCAATAATATTCAAGACCGGTATTGAAATTCTTGTTTGAACTTCATCTGCATGTTTATGAAGTGTATTTGCGCATATCATAATGCAATCCGCGCCTGATTTCTCAAGAGTTTGGGTAGCTTTTGATAGCTTGTCGGCAACCTTGGAAAGTTTGAAATTAAATGAATACATTAAAATTTCGTCCGAATTATGACTTCCAAGTCTCTTTCTTATGCCTTCGTTTAGATATTTGTAATAGTAGACGGTTGATTCCCAGCTTGTACCTCCCAAGAGACCGATTGTTTTCATAAATTTCTCCAAAATAGAACTGGTACAAGATAATATAAGAGTATCGGCATTCAGGCAAGGACTATACGGCGAGTACGCTATTTAGGGACAAGAGAATATTCTTTTTTTGTATGTTTTTTTATCATCTCATCTGAAAACCACCAGTAAAGTTTTTCGCCGCTTAAGTATTCATTAATCTGATCGTTAAAATGAGGATGGAAAGTTCTTGAACTTACGCCGCCGGGTAAAACCGCAATAACTTTTTCGCTGTCCGACATGTCTACGACCATTCTTAGGGCAGCGGCCAGTTTGACATCATATATGTTTTGAAAACCGTACGCCCTGTAAAGGGTTTCACTTGATCCTGATATTGAATAAGGTCCTTTTGAAAATAATCCTTTCAGTAGTCCTTCCCTAAATACCGGATTAATGAATTCAATCCTGTGAATATCGCCCCATTTTTGTTTATCCGGGGAAGGTATCTTATCTAAAACTTTCGCCGCCGAAAGTAAAAGTATCTCTTGCATAGTTTCTTTTTTATCAGTTGTAATATCGTCAAACCAAAAACTGTTTCCTTCAAGAATCATTTTTTCAAATCTTTCCTGCCAGAAATATATGTTTAAGCTAAGTTTTTTTATCAAATCTTCACCCAGCTCATCCTTTAATGTGTTAAAAAAGAATTCACGGTAAATTCCGTAAAAGACGGTTGATTCCACTTTTTCCTTTGAATCATGAAAATCCCAATTTTGAAGAAGATACCCAAGCTCAGATATCCTTTTATTGTCGGCTTTGGATAAAATCCCACCAATTAATGGTGCAATTTTTTGAGCCAAAACATTTTTCGTATCTCTTTGAAAATTAAAATGATCCGATGAATCTGTTTTTTCATTTTGCTCAATCAGCTCTTTAAGCCTTTCATAGCGGTATCTTGAGGCAAAATGAGAAGAGATATAATAGGGATAATCTTTTCTGACAGTTTTATGGTTGCAGGTGCCTAACCACCCTCTCTGGGGATTCATCGATTGAAGCATTTGCGAAAAGGGAATAAATCCCTGCCAGTTATCTTCACCGTCCTTTACATTATATGGCAAAGTGCTGTCATTCTGGGATCGTATAGGTATTTTACCGGTTGTGTGCCATCCTATGTTTCCACGAACATCGGTAAAAACAAAGTTAAGCATAATAACAGTCACTTTTTCCAGTGCCTTTAAAAAATCGTAGGCTGATTTAGCTTTTAAAAACTCATCAAGGCCTATTTCGGGTCTCATAGTTTCAAAAGGGGACCATCTGAGTGTCCAGATTTTATCTACTTTTGTCTCAGGAACGAGATGTGAAACTACAGGACCTCTTTTGGTGAAAAGAATATCGAATTTATGGTACCTAAAGCCTGATTCTTCTTTTTTATCCTTAATTTTTACAGTTTCACTTATTTTCTTAAAAGGTATGGAAACGTTACCTTCAATATAATTTTTAGGATTTTGGGGATCTTTATTCTCTATATAAAGGTCCTGAGTATCGTTATAAGAGTTCGTTATTCCGAAGGCCACATACTGATTTCTACCTATTACTATACCGGGTATTCCGGCTACTATAACACCAACCGCTCTTATGTTCGGTGTAAATATTCCAACAGGATAAAACGGTCCCGGAAGCATACTTACGTCTAGATGAGGATCGTTGGCAAAAATCGGTTTTCCTGATTTTGTCCTTAATCCGCTTACGGCCCAGTTATTACTTCCGGTTTTTAGCAAACTGTTTTGAAGCATCGCCATTCTGATAATGTCAGCTTGTTTTTCTAAACCGGAATTTTCAAGCCAGTATGGGTTTTCTGAAGTTTTTATCCCGGATTTCTCTTCATCCGGGTTGGTATGTACGGGAAAGAGTTCTTTTGCCCTTTCAAAGCCCAGCTTATCGACTAAAAGCTGGGCAAGTATTTCTGAATAAAGATTGGCCGAATTATTCCATGCCATAAAGTAAATTATCGAGAAAGAATCCTCAATTTTCCATGGTTCCACTTCAAGTCCTGATAATTTCAATTCAATAGGATAATTTTTCTTACGTTCGTTTATAAATTCATTGACTCCTTCGGCATAAGCCTGAAAAAGACGTTTGGTTTCTAAATTAAGGATTTTTATATGCTTCTTGGCGTTTCTTAAAAAACCTATCGTTCTCATCCTGATATCTATTTCTTTGGTCTTTTCTCCCGCAAGCTCGGATAGTCGGCCTTGGGCAATCAGTCTTGTCAAAGCCATTTGAAAGAGTCTGTCCTGAGCCGTTACAAATCCCTGCGCTCTTATTGCATCTAAGAGGTTGCCGGCATAGATGTAAGGCATACCGTTATTATCCCTTATTATTCTGACTTTATTTTTAAGGCTTTTTAATTGAATTTTGCCTGAAGTTTTATAACGGTTGATAAACTTAGTTGAAAATAAAGCTATTACAATCAGGGCAAGAATCAGTGAAAAAATAATTTTGAAAGTTTTCATAAATTAAGCGAATTTTATTTAAAACAGCCAATTTAGAAACATGGAGGCGAAGGGATTTGAACCCTCGACCCCCTGCATGCGAAGCAGGTGCTCTCCCGCTGAGCTACGCCCCCATATAGGAAAGTGTTGATATCATAGAACATAATGCAATTCAATTTAAATTACAGTAACTTTTTAGAACTTTCTCGGTAATCTAACAGGTGTTCCTCTAAGCTCAAAATCGTCTTTAAACATTATTTTGTGAACCTTCCATACACCTTCCCATTTAATGATCATAAATTTTGGGTACATGTCGCCGGTATCAATAGACTTTTTTGAAGTGTTTATCTTAAGCGAATAAATTCCACCTTCTTCAGGAGAAAGTTTTTTATCTTCAAAGAAGGCACCTTCACCGATAAACCTTGAGTCGGAAAAGTCTATTAGTCCGTTTCCGCCTTTAGCAGCCTTTTCAAATCGCTCTTTCATGTCTTTAAGATGCTCAGGTTTTAAAACACCGTATGCGTATGAACTTTTTCTCTGTGACGGTTTGATCTTTAAATCTATGGTTTTCACAAGAATGTCCGCCTGTGTAATTACAAACGGTTTAAATCTTTCCCAATCATTATTTTTGATGCAGTTAAAAGTGGTTCTTAGAATATCTTTCGGTGTTTTATCGGGATGCGAACATGAGTAAAAAAGAAATATAACTGCCTGAAAAGCTAATAAATGTCTTATTTTCATAATTTATTATTATAACTTTAAAACTCTTTAAAAACTAAAATTTTGTTTGTAATAAATTTAAGAAAGGAATTAACAGAATGCAACATGACTGATAACGTATTGCATTAGGTGGGGAAGTTCATGCATTCAAGGGGGGATTAACATGAAGGTATTATCGCACTTACTGTATACATTATCTTTTTTAATTCTTTTCCTTTTTGTTTCTTCAAACACATACGCAAAATTCATTTGGGGTTCTTTTTGTTAAATCTCTGACTAATCCCTTAAATCCGTCCTACAGTGAAAGCATATCAGCGAAAATGCGGTCAGATTTAGGTTGAATTAATTAACATTAAATTGTATTACTATCATAATAAATCTCAATAAAAGGATGTTCACCGTGAAATGCAGATATCTTGAGCCTTCCTTTAAAAAATCAGAAGATCAATCCAAAAACGGCTATCAAACCGAATACCTGTGCAAATTGAAAATGGGAGATCAGTTAAAAACAAGACAGATCAATTTATTCTTGATTAAACGGGGATTCAATATAGATATTGAAGAAGATTCCTGCAATTTTTATGAATCAGATAAAATTGATGATTGCCCGATAAAGGAATGGACTTACCCGGTTCAAAAATCCCAATAAAGAGTTTTGTATTTTTTTGATTTTTTAATATTCTTGTTAGATGTTTGATACGGAAGATAGATCTCACATTCTTAAAGTTGCATGGTTATTTCTTTTAACGGCGGCAATATTATATGATTTTATTGCTTACTTCGGAATTTCTAAACAAAGTATAAGCCGTGTAGTTTTAAACATTTTTCTTGTTTTTGCCGTACTGGACATTATTTTCGTTATAGCGACAGCTTTTCTTGTAAAGATTTCCATTAAATCCGATAAAACCCTGCGTATTCTTTTTATCTGGATAATCAACTATTCGGTTGTATTGCTTGGATTTATAATCTGCTTTTTCTCAAATAAATTTTACTACACAGTATTCTTCTCTTTTCCTTCAATCGTATTGTTTTTAATATACAATCCATGGTATTTCAAACCCTGCGATAAAGATTAACTTCTTTTATAAATATAAATGTATCACACGGATATTTCTAAGTTTAATACGAAAAAATCGAGCTTGCATATAAACGTAACGTTGATGTAATCTCTTGTCGTATTTAATTTTTTGGAGAGTGTATGAAAGTAAGAAAAGAAAAGGATTCACTGGGCACAATGAACGTACCTTCAGATGCTCTATGGGGAGCACAGACTCAAAGAGCCGTTTTAAATTTTCAGATAAATTCAGGACCGCTTCCCGAATCCATGATTAGAGCTCTGGGTTTAATTAAAAAGCATTCGGCAAAAGTAAATAAAAAACTCGGTTTAATCGAGCCTAAAATCGCAGACTCTGTATACAAGGCATCGGATGAAGTCTGGAAAGGAAAACATAACGGTCATTTTCCCGTTGATATTTTTCAGACAGGCTCAGGAACTTCCTCGAATATGAACGCTAACGAGGTTATCGCAAACCGTGCAGCCCGGATAATGGGAAAAAAAACAGGACAAAAGCTGGTTCATCCCAACGATCATGTTAATAAATGTCAGTCTTCAAATGACGTATTTCCCAGCGCAATTCATATTGCAACAGCTATTCTGATAAGCGCTAATCTCGGACCTGCTTTAGTCGGTCTTAAGCGTGAATTGTCCAAAAAACAAAAAGAATTTAAAGATGTAATTAAAATCGGCAGAACCCACCTTCAGGACGCACTTCCAATGAGATTGAGCCAGGAATTCTCAGGCTACGCTGCTCAGATAGAAAATTCCATAAAAGATATTGAACATGCATTTGAAAATTTAAAGGAAATACCCCTTGGGGGGACCGCTATAGGAACCGGTCTTAATGCTCATAAAGATTTCGCTAAAGAAGTTATTAAGGGAATTGTTAAGGAAACTACAATTCCTTTTAGGCAGGCAAAAAATACTTTTGAATCAATGGGCTCAAAAGGCGCTCTTATGAAAGTTTCTGCTTCCTTAAGAAACCTGGCAATAGAACTTTTCAAAATAGCCAATGATATAAGATGGCTCGGTTCAGGACCATTCGGTGGAATAGCAGAGATTAAACTTCCTTCCGTTCAGCCAGGTTCATCAATTATGCCGGGTAAGGTAAATCCCGTAATACCTGAAATGATGATTCAGATATGCGCCAAAGTTATCGGTAATGATATTTCTACCGTATTTGGAGGAACAGGAGGCATTTTTGAACTTAATGTAATGATGCCGCTGATAGCAAAGAATGTTATTGAATCTGTTGAACTCTTATCAAACGGAATAACTGCCTTTATACAAAAGTGCATAAGAGGCTTAAAGGCGGATAAAAAGAGATCTTTAGAACTTGTTGAAAAAAGTCTGATGCTTGTTACAAATCTGACAGGCAAGCTAGGATATGATTTGTCGGCTGAAATAGCAAAGGAAGCGTTAAATAAAGGTAAAACAATAAGGCAGATCGTTACTCAGCGGGGTTTGCTGACCAAGGCAGAGGCCGATAAACTTCTCGACCCGTTCAAAATGACCTAAGCTTAATACAGCCCCCAGCCTTACAAAGCAAAAAACAATAATGCACCTAAAAAACAAGTCTTTAAAAAAGTAAGATATAAGAAACAGAAGAACTGAACTTTTTCGAGCCTAAGCGGGTTTCAGCGAAGAAAAAGTTCAGTTCTTCTGTTTCTTATATCTTTATTATTTTGTAAAATACTTTGGATAGATTCTTTTTGTTTTTTTTCTTGCTTTGTAACCCCGTGCAAGCTCCATGAAAATGCCTATATCCCTGTCCAAATCCTGCTGGGTTCCGTCAAAATAAAAGTTTCTTATAGGTATATTATCGAAATCTCTACTCACTCTTGGATATACCGCTTCGGACACAATACCGTTCATGCATGTAAAAGGACTTATATCTATTATTCCGTCTGCACCTTTTTTATGAAGATAAATTGCTTTTCCTACCGAGAGAACCATTTCACCAAGGGCCCCGGTATAAGGCAGGTAAGGGTAACTTGCATCCAGAACCTCTCTTACATTGTGCGGTTCTTCGTAACCCTTTATATCCTGTTTAAAGGGGAAATAAATCCTGTGTTCGTCATTTTTTTGAAAATAATGCTTTAATTTGGTTCCAAGCATGGAGAAAGAGAATCTTTTACCGGCGGACATAAGTTTTCTTTCATGTTCGTCGTTAGTGTACCATACCCATTCCGTAATATCCGAAAGCCATGCTTCTCCTCCATGTTCCTCGATTTTTCTGCAAAGGTCCTCGTTTGAAAACGTATTTAATCTGCAGAATATTTCACCGACAATTCCTATAAGAGGTCGGGATTTTTCGTAATTAGCTTCAATTGCCCTGAAACGCTGACGAACATTTAGAAGTTCATCCACGATTTCGATGAGCTGTTCTCTTTCACTTACTATCGGAGACGATATTATGCTGTAAAGTTTTTGTAGAGCTTCTTCGTAAGCCGAATCCGTCTGGCCTTTTTGAAGTTCATACGGTCTTGTTTTTAAAAGAAGTTTTCTCAATACATCTCCGACTACAAGTGCTCTCCAGGCGGATCTTACAAAAACATTCTCCTTGCCTTCAGCCATCCCTTCGTATGCATTTTCACTTGTAGGTGAAAGAACCTTTGCCTCACTGTGCCCTATTTTTCTAAGGATATTTTCGAGTAAAGGTCCGTACTGGCCGAAACGGCATGGTCCGTCCGCTGTCGGCATAAAAAATGCTGTTTTTGACGCAACGAAATCCGGGCTTTCAATAACTTTCATAAAATTCCCCAGAGTAATTTTTTCCGGGTAGCATTCATCACCGGATAAATGTTTACTGCCGAGCTCTAAAGTCCTTTCATCGGATTCCGGTGATATATCGGCATCAATTCCCACCGAACGGAAGGCCGCGCAGAATAATTTTGCACATCCGTAATCCATTCTCGGAACGTAAAGTTTTCTTTCTTTCATGCTACCGCCCTTTCATCTTTCTTCTTTTTGTCTTTGAAGCATCTTAAAACTCCCTTAGAGTCCAGATAAGCTTCGCATCTTGTCATGTAACCGGCATCGTTTTGATGTTCGTCAAACTGCAGAGTCAAAAAAGGTCTTCCCGAAGAAAAGTTTGCGAAATGTTTTATATAGGAATCCGGACCGCACTTAAAGTTTGTCATATAAATAACATGCAGATTGGGATACTCCTTAACAAGATTTACTACCGACAAAATTTTCTTACCGTAATTCCAGAACATATTGGGGCTTACATCTTTATAATTATCCCTGTCCATAGGCAGAAAATCCATAGGGATCACATTAATCCCGTATTGATTTCTAAGCTTTTGAGGAACATTTACATTAATTCCAGAATCGTTGACATTGTAAGGTCTTCCGACCAGAACTATTCCTTCCTCACCCGTACTCATTAATTTGTTTAAGGCTTCCCTGCCAATTC
>CAYYBZ010000033.1:0-11725 GCA_964470285.1 uncultured Oligoflexia bacterium | reverse complement strand
GGCAAGGGTGTGGGAAAACACTCAGGGTACGTCTATTTCGTTCCCAAAACAGCCGTCGGTGATCTTGTAGAAGCCAGGGTAATCAACAGGAAAAAGAACTATTCAGATGCACTGCCCGTTAAAATTATTAAGGCCTCAGATGAAAGAATTGAACCTCCGTGCCCCTATTTTGAAAAATGCGGCGGATGCCATTACATGCATTTGCCTTATAAAAGCCAGCTCGATATAAAGCTTGCACAATTTAAAAGAAATCTTGAAAGAATAGGAAAAATTATTGATGCACCGATAAATAATTTTACCGGATCGCCTGATAAACTGTCTTACAGATCGAGGACAATTTTTCACGTAAAAGAAGAGAAAACCGGATATGTATCATTAGATAATGAAATTACGGATATTAAGAAATGTGAAGTCTGCACACCGAAGATAAATTTTGCTCTTGAAAAAATACTGGATTTCTTTAAAAAAGAAACCAGGATTAAGGACAGTATAAATAATTTCTCTATCAGGGAGACTAGATATCCGGAAAGTATTTTCATTACTTTTGCAGTTAAAAATTCCATTAAGGCAAAGTTCTCACTGCTTGCCAATTCTTTCAAGGACACAAAAAAGATTATTTCAATATATGAGAGCAAGTCGCCGGAAAACTCAAACATGGTTTTTTCAAAAGACTTTGTGCATCTTTACGGATATCAGAAAATTCGGGAAAAGGTTTTGGATTTTACCTTTGAGCAGTCCCCTCAGTCTTTCTTTCAAGTAAACATTAAGCAGGCTGAAAGGCTTTTAAAGAAAATATTAGAGCATAAAGATGAACTGGAAGGTAAAAATGTTCTTGATCTTTACTGCGGAGTAGGCCTTTTTTCAATTCCGATTGCAAAAACGGCCAAATATGTAATGGGTATAGATTCATCCGAAAGCTCCATATACGATGCAATCGAGAATAAAAGAATAAACGAAGTTGAGAACTGTCATTTTCTGGAGGGCCGCTCCAGAGAAATTACAAAGAAATTCATACGTAAAAATATGAAATTCGATACAATACTTTTAGACCCCCCAAGACAGGGTGCCGACAGAAATCTTCTTAAAAACATTAAAAAAATGGAACCGGAAACAATTTTTTATATTTCATGTAATCCCGCCACACTGGCCAGGGATTTACGCTTTTTATTAACTCAGGGATTTAAGATAAGAAGCATTACTCCCATCGACATGTTTCCTCAAACCTATCACATCGAATCCCTGACAATACTCGATAAGAAATAAAAAGAGAGGCTTTAAAAGCCTCCCTTTAATTTTGGCAATTTATTTTAAACTATTAATTACGGACTACCGCATTCAGGGCCGTCACATTCAGGACCGCCGCCACCCGGAGGTGGAGGTGGTGCCCCACAGTTCACAATGCATTCAAGCCCGCCGCCGCCGGTTGCTGAAAAACCTGATGTTCCGAATTCATTGAAGGCATAAACCAGATATTCATAGCTCTCGCCAACTATTATTGTCTCATCAAAAAAGGATGTTGCATTCGCCTCTACGGCTCCTATTATTTCAAAAGCACCTATACCTGATATTGCCCTTTCTATAACAAAGCCCCATTCGTTGAATGAATTGTCATTCCACTTTAAAAGAATCCTATCCGTAAGATCAAGCCCGTATAAACCTGATGGTTGGGCAGGTGGAATTTCGGGAGGAGAATTACAACCAAAACCAAGATCCCCACAGGTTTCTGTATGTCCGTAAGAAGAGCCGACATCATTGAAGGACCTAACTCTGAAATAATACGGCTGATCCTGCTCAATATTTATTACAACGACTGATGTAACATTCTCAGCAACATCTGCTAAAGGCACATATACCCAGCCTGAGTTCTCATATGCCAGCTCTATACTGAATCCCGTCTCATCATCCGAATTATCTTGCCAGAAAAGCTCTACGGCTCCAGCTCCGGCGATTGCAGCTTGAAGATTGGAAGGCGAGCTTGGAGGCATCGGGGGCCCGCAGGGTGAGCATGGACATTCTCCACCGATTCCGCCACACGAAGAATCTTCATTGGAGAAAGCAGAATTACCGACAAAGTTAAATGCTCTTACCCTGTAAGCATAAGTATGTCCATATTGAACTGTTGTGTCCTGATACCAGATAATATTCTCTCCGAGTTCCAGAATCTGTGAAAAATCACCATCATCCGTTTTTCTTTCTACAAGGAAACCGGTTTCATTACTCGAATTGTCGGTCCAGTTGATCTCAATAATCTCACTGGCAACGGTAGTAGCGGATAAATTTGAAGGAGCATCGGGAGGCATAGGAGGAGGTCCGCAATTTGCAAGGCATTCAAGTCCGGTTGAAGAATAAACGGAATCGCCTGCACTATTATAAGCCTTTACTCTATACGCAAAAGAACCTGCCGGAAGGGAACCTAAATAAGACGTTGTATCAATAGCAAGCGCTGCTATCTCCAGAAAATTTTCACCGTCTGACGATCTTTCAAGCTTGAAACCAGATTCATTCCCTGAATTATCATTCCAGGCAAGAGTTATTGTAGTTTCAGTAGATTCTTCAATTCTTATATCTGAAGGTGCTGCCGGTCTTGGAGGAGGATTATAACAATCAATCCTTCCAAGCGATCCATCCAGGGTGAGAATTTTTGCATCCATGCCTATCAACTCCCTGGATTGTGCTAAATCATTGCAATTAGGGAGTAATCTTGGTGAATCAGATTGTAGATTTGAATTATAATCAACATTCTCTTCCATTTTAGCTAAAAAACTCAGTTCATCCGAGCATGCAAAAGCAAAAATAAGTGAAAAAATTAAAAAAGGCATGAAATATAATGACTTCGAATTATTCATCTTTCCCTCCTTAAAACAGACTGTTGTACTAGAATGAGCTTTATTACTGCAACAGATATGCCATAGCAAAACCTTGATATGATTAGATTTTTTATTGAGAATAATTTAGAGAATTGGAAAATGTTGAAAAAATTGCACGGGAATTAATACTATTTGCGTATTAAAATTAAAACTAATCCCAAAGCCCTTCATTCATTTTGGCTTTAAGCTCTTTTCTGTCTTTGATTTTCTCCCTGGCTAAAAGCTTTTTAATCATTCTTTGAGATTTTTTTGTCTTAATCGATTTAAGAGCCTTAAGTACCAAAAGTTTATGCCGGAAACTTCCCTTCAGATAAGACTGCTCAACGCTTTCTAAAGCATCGATTGTTCCCATTTTTATAAGGGACTTCACGCAGTCTTTTTTCAGTGAAACGGACGGGCTTTTCTTCATCAGATCGGTTACCGGTTTAAGGCTTTCTTTTCCCTTAATTTTAGCCAGAGCTTTAAGCGAAGCGGTTTTTACCGAATAATTTTTATGATCGAGAAGTTTTATCAATGCTTTCTGCGCCTTTTGGGATTTAAGCTCGCCTAAAACGAAAGTCGCGTTAATTAACACAAATCCCCTTGATCTTTTGGCAACGCTTACTAGCGCAATTTCCCCCTTTGTTCCTTTTAGCCTTGAAAAATCCGTTTTGTTGCTGCCCGATGACATCATGCTTAAATATCCCCTGGTGGCGGAAATTCTGCATGAATTTTTAATGCCTTCAAGTGTAGAGTATTTCATGAGTGGAAATATGAATCTTTCATCAGAAATTTCTTCCAAAGCTCTAATATTTTTCTTACAGTGAAACTCTGTACCGTCAAGAATCTTTAGAATGGGAGCAAACTTAACTTCTCCACCCAGAGCCATAGCCGCCTTTGCCGCCTCTCTTCTTGTGTCTATATGTTCGTCTGGATTTAAAAGAATATAAATCATGTCGGAAACGGCACGCTTATCGTTCAAAATTGAAATTCTTCTGATTATCTTTTGCCTTGTAAGCGGCAGCGTATGCTCGGACAGACTTTCAAGCATTATCTCAAGAGTCATTTTCTCAAGTTTCTTACTTTTGTCGCTCGTCTCACCTTTTACGCAAGGCGTGAAAACCAGAAAAGCAAACAATGCTATTGATATTTTTCTCATAACAGTCATCTTAAAAAATCAGTCAAAGTATATCCAATTTATTTAGACTCTAAAATCACAAAAAGGTTCGGAAATCATACCTGAAAAACCTTAAAACACTCCCTTTTAGAATTTACCCCGTTTAAAACAAACATATCATGCTGTTTTTAAATGCTTTAATTAATTTTTGCAAGTGGCATTCATCTTGCTTTTAAGCAAAAAAGAAATGAAAATCTTAAACTTCATTTTTATAATATTTTTATTTTGTACATTTATTTTTTCAGGAAACATACAAAGTCTTGAAAGCAACGCAAAAATATATCTGGCACCGGGTGAACAGAAAGTAATACCGTACAAAAATCTATCAAGTATGGCCATCGGAAATGAAACAGCACTGAAAGTCAAGTTCTCAAAAAAAAGAAAAAATTTGATTCTGATAGGGATAAAAACAGGTCTTTCAAGCCTTATTCTCTGGGAAAATGAAGGGGAAAAATCAACTTATCTGATAAGAGTTGTCAGTGCACCATTAAAATCCCTTTATCTGGAAATAAAAAGATCCGTTTCAGGAATTGAGGGAGTCACTGTCGGAATAATAGGTCAAACAGTCACTATAGAAGGTGTCGTTTATAAAACATCAGACAAAAGAATTGTCGAAAATCTTGCTAAAACCAATGAAAATGTAAGAGATTTGACGGGTGTTCATCTTGAAATGCTCCCGCTTACTGCGTCTTTAATAAGACAGGAACTTAAAAAAATCGGGCATAAAAATATTGATGTTTCAACAGCCGGAGAAAAGATATTTTTATCCGGTGAAGTTAACAATGAAAATGACTTAAAAAGAGTAATTAGTCTATCTAACGCCATCTTTCCCAACATTACACATTCACTAAAAATAGCCGTAACCATGGAAAAAATGATTCTTATTGATCTTAAGATTGCCGAAATAAGAAAAAACCTTGAAAGATCGATAGGCATTGACTGGCAAAAGGCCCTGGATTTCAAATCAAATTTTTCATTGTCATCCGAGGGAGGCTCTATTTACAGTTTCAATCTTGGAGAAGGTTTCAACTCTGTCATTAACATGCTCGAGGCGAAAGGAATTGTTAGAATCCTTTCAAATCCCAAGCTTGTATGCAGAAACGGTAAAAGAGCCTCCTTTCAGGCAGGCGGTGAAATTCCTATCAGGCTAATCGGCGAGAGAAACTCAGAGGTAATTTTCAAGAACTACGGCCTTATACTCGAATTCGATCCAAAAATTGACGATTCCGACAACGTTTCGCTTGATTTAAAAACAGAGATTTCTGATATTGACGGATCGGCAGAAATTGAGGGAATACCCGGTTTTTTAAAAAACAGTTTCAACACTTCAATTAATGTCGAAGCGGGCCGCACCCTGGTCCTTGCCGGCCTTATTGAGAACAAGGCATCAAAAAGCGTCACCAAACTGCCTCTTTTGGGTCATATTCCCATACTGGGCGAACTTTTTAAATCCAGAAGTTTTAGAAACAATCAGAGTGAATTCGCGGTCTTTATTACGCCGACTTTGATTGATTCCAAATCTAAAACAAATGAAAAAATAATTGATAAAACGGCAAAAACATTAAAAAGAACAGATCATGACCTGAAATACGGAATTACCGATTAATCATGACAACAGATAAAAGTAGAATCTTGAAAATTGATAATTACTCACTTAAAAAGGGAGATATACGCTTTGATGAAAAAATCCCGCATGAAAATCATGAAAATGAAAATAACATTAATCTGATCAAAACACGTATTCTTGAAAACACGGTTAAACTTTTAAACCTGAAAAGGGTTGAGCTGTCAAATCTGGGCAAACCCCAATGGAAGGAAAAGATAGAAAATGCCGTTAGAAAAAGCGTTAATGACCCGTTAATCGTTACTGACCGGCTTAAAGAATCTCAGGAAATTGAAGAGCAAATCATAAAAGAAGTTCTGTATGAAATAATAGGATACGGACCCATTGAAAATTTCTTAAATGACGATTCCGTTAATGAAATCATGATTAACGGGAAAAATAACATCTATATAGAGAAAAACGGGGCTTTACTCCGTACCGGCAAATCATTTTCAAGCGATGACATGATTATTTCTCTTCTTGATAGAATTCTTTCTCCGCTTGGCAAAAGAATAGATACCTCCTCACCTACAGTGGACGCCAGACTCAAAGACGGCTCCAGGGTTCATGCCGTAATACCTCCCCTTGCAGTAAACGGTCCGACGGTTACCGTCAGAAAGTTCTCAAAAAACGCCCTGAATATTTCCGATATAATAAAATCAGGCACACTGAGCAAGGAAGTTGCGGATTTTTTAAAAAAATCCGTTCATTTAAGAAAAAATATCCTGGTTGCAGGCGGCACTTCCTCAGGAAAAACCACAATGCTAAACGTACTCTCTTCGGATATAAAAAGCAGCGAAAGAATAATCATAATCGAAGATTCACAGGAACTTAGACTTAACCAAAAACACACTATTTATCTTGAATCCAGGCCTCCTAATATTGAAGGCAAGGGAGAAGTAACCATAAGAGATTTGTTGAAAAACGCCCTTCGCATGAGACCCGACAGAATAATAATCGGCGAATGCAGAGGGGCGGAGGCTTTAGATATGTTGCAGGCAATGAATACCGGCCATGAAGGCTGTATGACCACACTTCATGCAAATTCACCCAGAGACGCCCTGACAAGACTTGAGACAATGGTCCTAATGGCCGGTTTTGACTTACCCGTAAAAGCCATAAGAGAACAGGTCGCTTCCGCAATTGATCTCATTATTCATTTGGCAAGAACACCTGAAGGCAAGAGATCTGTTACAAGCATTTCAGAAGTCTGTGGAACCGAAAACTCCACAATAACAACTCAGGAACTTTATAAGTTGCAAAAAGACAACTTAACCCATGAATTTAAAATTCAACCGACAGGCAATATCCCGAGATTTACGGGTTTATTGAATCAATTTTAAACTCTGCTGTGAATAATCTCAATACAGGTTTCATACTTGTTTTTATTTCTACTGCAACGTTGAGCAGTTATCTTATATCAAGAATCTTCCATAGCAGCAGTAGTTTGAGAAGGAAAATCCTTTTTCCTGATTTTTCATTCTTAAGACGCCGAAATAGAAAAAAGAAATTTATGAAACAATTTATCCCGGTTTTAAATCAGATAGCAAACATAGTTCGAGCAGGCTGTTCTCTTGAGGAAGCATTTTCTATCGTAGCCAATGAAAACCCCGCGCCTATAGGGACTGAATTTGGAATACTTATGTCACAGTACGGCATAAATCATGATTTAAAAACTTCTTTGGAGAATCTTCATAAAAGAATACCTAACAGAGAACTTTTAATGTTTATTAACTCGGTCATAATAAGCAAGAAAACAGGGGCAAACATAGTCGAGCAGATTTCCAACATAAGAAGAACTTTAACGGACAGATTTTACATCGAAGACAAGATAAAGGCCTTAACCGTTCAGGGCAGAATCCAGGGAATCGTTGCTTCAGCGCTGCCTTTATTAATTATCTTCTTTATAAGTATCATTGATAAAAATTACTTTGATCCCCTTACGGATACGGTGCCCGGCCGCTTGATCATCGGATTTTCAATCCTACTGAATGTTTTAGGCATGTTTTTAATCTCAAGATTTTGCAAAATTAAATATTAACAGGTTACAAATGACAGACCTGAAAATTAGTTTTATCCTGATTTTTATCTGTTTCGCTCTTTTCACCGTTATTCTTGCATCTATTATTGCGAAAAAGACAGCGCTTAAATCGCTTCAAGTTAAAGATAATAAGCATTTAAATCCTGCCGAGAAACTTCTTTATCTTATAAAAAAATGTCTGCCTGAAAAATATATAAATTTCGCCCAAAAGCTTACACAAAAAGCTTGTTTTGATAATTTTACTTCGGATAAGCTGATTCTGATTCAAATATCACTTTGCTTTTTTATTTTCATTTCGCTTATAGTTTTAAGCAGGTTTTTCACTGAAAAACCTTTTTTGGCATTTGCAGTTTCGATTCTTGTCGGATCGGGAATTCCGGTTCTTTTCATCCATAAACGCTTTGAAAAAATCCAGCAGAAAATAAACGAGGAGATACCTTTCTTTGCCGACAGTTTAACCCTGTCATGCGAAGCCGGACTTGATATATTCGCCTCATTAAACAATATGCTTGCATTTCTTGGTGAAAGTCCGTTAAGGGAAAAAATTGAATCGATGCTAAAAGAGGTAAAAATGGGTAAATCAAGGCAGACAGCTCTGCGTCATGCTTATTCAAATACGGAAAACTGGGGCCTGAAAACAATATTTCTGACCATTTCTCAGGCTGAATCATTAGGTACCCCGGTTGGGAAATCCTTAAGAAACCAGGTTGAAATACTAAGACATGAAAGACTTAACAGAGCAGAAAAACATGCTCAGGAAGCACCTTTAAAACTTATGATACCGTTATTGTTGTGTATTTTCCCCGTAACACTCTCTACCTTAGTCTCGCCCATCATTCTTAGGTTCCTAAGAGGAGAAATCCTCTAAATACGCCTTATTAAAAAACCGATCTTTAGCGCAAGCATTTGGTAACATGTATTTTTTCTGGATTTATATTCACTAATCCCATAATATATTATATCAATTAAAGAAGGGGATTATTAATGAGTTCTGATAAAGTTGACTCTTTTCTAAAAGATCCTATCACGGGATTACCTCTGTACCTTGATGCCCTTGACAAAATCGAAAAACAGCTCGTCGAAGACAATGCCCTTGGAATGTTATATATAGACGTTGCAAGGCTTGACCGTATTGAAAGCACTTTCGGTTCAGAAGTATACGAAGAGATCATAATCAAAATTTCCAATACCCTTAGAGAGATGAAGGGCAAAATAATCAGAAACGACGATGAGTTGACCATGAGTGAACCGGAAGGTTCGTCTTTCTGCATATTCCTATCGGAAAAAAGAAGGGACAAATTAAAGGGAAACCTTACAAGAGACGACGTGGAAGTAGTCTCAGACAGGGTACACACTCATCTCTTCAGCAAGCTCTTCTTCATTATGTACCCATACGTAAAGGAAAGACCCCGAATTTCAGTCGGATATTCATTCGTTGTTAACAATCCGCTTATCAAACCCCGAAGACTAATATACAAGCTTGTCGAAGAAGCCAAGCAGATTTCAAAACTTCAGAAAACAAGAAGCGAAGTCAAAAACAAGGAAAAGCTTCAAAGAATCATACTCGATGAAAAAATAGTTACTCTCTTTCAGCCGATTGTCGACATCAATACTTTTGAGATAATAGGCTATGAAGCCCTGACCAGAGGCCCGCTAAAAACCGAGTTTGAAACTCCCATTATGCTTTTTGCTTTAGCTGAAGAAACCGGACTGGTTTTTGAACTTGACAGGCTTTGCAGAAAGAAAGCCATAATGAACGCCAAAAACATCAAAGAAGACATGATGCTTTTCATAAACACTCTTCCGACTTCCATTCATGATCCGGATTTCAGGGGTAAATTTTTAACCGAATTCCTGCATGATGTAAAAATAAAACCGGACAATCTTGTATTTGAAATTACGGAAAGATCCGCCATTGACAACTACCCCGTATTTAAAGAAGCCGTAAATTATTATACCGATATCGGAGTAGCCATTGCCATAGACGATACCGGGGCGGGTTATTCTTCTCTTGAATCGATAATAGAATTGAAGCCCGGGTATCTTAAATTCGACAAAAATATGGTAAAGGACATAGACAAAAGTTTTATCAAAAAAGAAATGCTAAGAACCCTGCAGTCAATGGCCAAAAATATAAACGCACAGGTTATTGCCGAAGGGATAGAAACACCTGAAGAATTGCAAACGCTTCGCGATCTTGGCATTCCGCTGGGACAAGGGTATTTGATAGCAAGGCCGGGCCCCCCTTTCCCCAAGGTCGATTATAAAGAAAAATAATTAACTTCTTATTTTTTCATATGAAAATAGACAAAAAAACCATTAAATCGACGTCTGAGCTCGCGCATATCGATCTTACAGAAAAAGACATCGAAAAATATTTGAACGAATTTAACAAAATTCTTGATTACGTGGAAAAACTTAAACAGATAAAGACCGAATCAAACGAGTTACCCTATGTCAGGGCAGACTCTACTCCCCTGAGAAAAGACTTAAAAGGATCCTGTCTTAACAGAGAAAAGGCTTTCAGTAATCATCACCATAAAAAAGATAACTTTTTCACAGTTCCCAAATTTATTGATCAATAAAATGAAATTCGCTTTCCAGAAAATCTCTGTTCTTAAAGACTATATCAAAAACGATATGACTTCCTGTGAAAGATTAACAAGGGAATGCCTTCAGAGAATTGAGCAGCAAAAAGATATAAATTCTTTTATAACCCTGTGTAAAGATAAAGCTATAAACCGGTCAAAAATCCTGGATAAAAACATTAAAAACGTCAAAACACTTCCACTTTTAGGTATTCCTATCGGTATAAAAGATAACATAATTACCCAAGACATCCGGACTACATGCGCATCTAAAATTCTTAGCGATTTCATACCCCCTTACGATGCAACTGTAATAAGAAAACTTAAAGATGCAGGCGCCGTAATAATCGGAAAGACGAATCTCGACGAATTTGCAATGGGTTCCTCCAACGAGTATTCATATTTCGGACCGGTAAAAAATCCGTGGAACAACGAAACGGTTCCCGGAGGTTCATCAGGCGGATCAGCCGCTGCCGTAGCGGCAAGACAGATCCCTGTTGCCCTGGGTTCCGATACCGGCGGTTCAGTCAGACAGCCGGCTTCGTTTTGCGGGATAGTGGGCCTTAAGCCCACTTACGGCAGAATTTCAAGATACGGTCTTGTCGCCTTTGCATCTAGCCTCGATCAGATAGGAATACTTGCGACTTCAGTTGAAGACTGCGCCTTGGTTGCTCAGACCTTATTCGGCAAAGACGTCAATGATTCAACATCATCAGAACAAAAATTCAACTCCTTCACCGATACACTCGATAAACCCCCAAAGGGATTAAAACTCGGATTTGCGAGGCAATATCTGGGTGAAGGCTTGGATCCTGAAGTAAAAAACTCGTACATGGCGGCATTGAAACATTTGGAAAAGGAAGGATACGGTATTGAAGAAATCAGCCTTCCCCACTCCGAATACGCCATTGCTACTTATTACATTATTGCAAATGCGGAGGCAAGCGCGAATCTTGCCAGGTATGACGGAGTAAGATACGGATACAGAACGGATAAATCTAAAAACATAAAAGACATGTATTTTAAAACAAGAAGCGAAGGTTTTGGCGAGGAAGTTAAAAGGAGAATTATGCTTGGAACCTTTGTTCTTTCGTCCGGTTATTACGACGAATATTACGGAAAGGCCCAAAAAGCAAGAAATCTGTTGATTAAGGATTACCGCGAAGCCTTTGAAAAAGTTGATTTGATACTTTCTCCGACGTCCCCGACCTGCGCATTCCGCTTAGGAGAAAAAAAGGAAGATCCGCTGTCCATGTACTTATGTGATATTTATACAACCTCAATAAACTTAGCCGGGATCCCGGCCATCTCCATACCCTGCGGACATTCAACGGCCGGTCTTCCTATAGGCCTTCAAATTATAGGTAAACCTTTTGATGAAGAAAACATATTCAGATTATCTAACCTTTTTGAGCAAACTACAAAATGGAGTCATAAACATCCCAGTATATGAGTTATGAGACAGTAATA
>CAYYBZ010000032.1:0-11855 GCA_964470285.1 uncultured Oligoflexia bacterium | reverse complement strand
CTGCATATCAGGGTTACGTAGTTTCTCCTTATTATGATTCGCTTCTGGCTAAACTGATTGTACTGGGAAAAGACAGACAGGAAGCAATAACAAAAATGAAAGTTGCACTCGATGAGTTCATGATTGAGGGAGTTAATTCCAATATAGATCTGCATAAAAAAATCTTAATCGACGGTGAATTTACTGCCAATCGCATTTCTACCGGATATTTGCCCGAATTACTTGAGAAAATATCCGATTCCAAAAAGGCCTGAACGGGTATTTTCATTCATTTTAAGATAATTTTTACAGTAAGAAGCAAGAAAATCCCGAACTATGCTATATTAATGACATTTATGTTATAGACACATTATTGACTATATAAAGGCGATTCCATATAATTATAAGAAGGTCTAAATATCTTTAAATACTGTATTTTTACTCTTTTTTGAGTTTTTAAAGTAACTTTAAAGCGAGAGCGTAGTATTTGTGTCTTTTGACAAGAATAAAATTCTAGGTAAAGCCCAAAAGCTGATTCAGCAGGGCAAACTTAATAAGGCAATAGAAGAGTATCAAAAAATCGTAGATATAGATCCATCCGATGTCCGCACATTTCTTAAAATCGGAGATTTAAACGCCAAGCTCGGAAATATTGAAGCCGCCAGCGATACTTACAAAAAAGTGGCACAACATTATGCTAAAGACGGATTCTTTCTGAAAGCTATAGCAGTATTCAAACAGATATTAAAGCTTGATCCGGGCGTCATAAATGTCTATCTGAGACTTGCCGAACTCTATAATCAGCTGGGTTTAAATTCTGAAGCCATGAAACAGTATCAGATAGTAGTAAAACATTATGAAAACCGGGGAATGAAAAAAGAATCTTTGGATATTCTCCAGAAAATGGCAGATATGGACCCGGAGAATATTGCAAGTAAAGTTAAGCTTGCCGAGCTTTATGCAAAGGAAGGATACTCAGATCAAGCGTTTCAGCAATTCGACACGGTAGCAAAAGAACTAAAGGAAAAAAGTAATTATGAAGATCTGATAAAAGTCCTTGAAAAGATGACTGCCTTAAATCCTAAGGACTTTGAAAATTTTAAAGAATTGTCGAAAGTATACTTAAAAGTAGGTGAACCCAAAAAAGCTCTTGCAAAGCTCCAAATATGTTTTAAAGAGTTTCCCAAGGAACCGTTTACGCTTGAGCTATTGGCGCAGGCTTTCATTGACCTTCAGCAGCCTGAGAAGGCTAAATCTGTATACCGTGAACTGGTGGCTGTTTATGAAGAGAAAGGCATGATAGAACAGAAAAACCAGATTTCCGCGCGTATTAAAAACCTTTTCCCGGAGGACTCCTATCAGGTTTCACAAAGCTCTTTCGCCTCTAAAAGCGGAGTTCAGGCATCTGTTTCAAAGAGTGAATCGGAGCTTTTAGTTTCTGAAGGTGACGAAATTGCCGATGAAGATGCATCCCGGGAAATTACTCCTGAAAAAATACTTTCCGAAGTAGAAGTATATACAAAATACGGCCTGATGGATAAGGCTATTGAAAATCTCATCAGGGGGATTGAGTCTGTTGAAAATAAAAAATCTCTTTTAACTAAACTTACACAGATTGTTTCTCAAAATTCCTCAGGTACGCAGGTCAAGAAAACTATGGAATCCGGAATTTCAAGGCTGAAATCTGAGGGGAAAGCCGAGATTGCACAAATCATCTCAAAGATCATGTCTGGTGATACTCTTTCACAGGTTGCGGTAGAAGAGAGCGGAGAAATAGAACAGGAAGAGGGGCTGATTGTTCAGGAAGAAGAAGTTGAGATTGCCGAGGATCCTTCTTTGGATCTTTCAGCGGATTTTGAGGATTCAGATAAAAAATCACAACCGGTAATGGATTCCGCAATGCAGTTTCAAAAAGAGATTGAAAGTGATGCTGCCGGACCTAAAATTGAATTTCCTGAAAACGTTCAGGAAAAAGATTCGCAAATAGAAATAGAAGACAATTTTGAAAAGGAAATGTTAAGGGAGGATTCAGCCCCTGAAAAAATAGAGCTGTCGGTATTTGAAGAAAAAGAAGAGGACCTTAAAAAGAAAGCGCAGCTTGAGTCATCCTCGGGAGCGGATCTTCTTGATTCAGATGCCGAAATCATACCGGATAGCCTTGATATAAAACCACAAAAGATTGATCAGTCCCAGCCTGAAATAAAAGAGTCTCAAAGTATAAGCGTTGAAAAGTCAAAAGCCGAAAAAATTGAAGAGCCTGAGTTGCCTAAATCTCAGATAAGAGAAGATATTAAAGAAGAAGAGGATGTACGGACAAAATATAAGGATGAAATGGAAGAGGCCGATTTCTTTATCAAGCAGGGTCTTTTAGAGGAAGCTCAATACATTTATGAATCAATTCTGGATGCGGAACCGGAATTTGGTAAGGCAAAGGAAAGACTTTCAGAGATTCTGGCAATTTTAAGTAAAGACAAGAAGTCAAAGTCGATTCACAAGGAAAAGATTGAAGTCGATCCTGAACCGATGGCAGAAGCAGGTGACGTTAGTCTTGATTCCGGAGACCTTTTTGATCTGGGTAAAGAGCTTTCAGGTGAAATTGACGCCTTAAATAAGCCCCAGGCGGCACCCGAAGAGCCTGTTCTTACTTTTGATGAAATGTTTACCCAGTTTAAGAAAGGCGTTGCCAAATCCATCGCTACCGACGATTATCAGGCCCATTATGATCTGGGAGTTGCTTACAAGGAAATGGGGCTTATCAAAGATGCGGTTAATGAATTTAAGACCGCAATGAACGATGAGCAGCATAAAGCCAATTCCCTTTCGATGATAGGGCTTTGTTTTGCAGTAAGCGGGGATTATGAAAGTGCCGTAAGATCTTTTGAAGAAGGACTTAAGGCAGTAAAGAAGGGGAGTGAAGAATATTTAAGTTTTAACTTTGATTTGGCTGAAGCGTTGTATAAAAAAGGTGAAATCGAAAAGGCGCTGGCCATATTTAAGGATATAAAAAATCAAAAGGCTTCCTACAGAAATGTATCTAAGAAAATTGATGAGCTTGAACAGCAAAAATCAGCCAAACCCGATTCTCCAGTAAAAGATGTTAAACCAGTGAAAGATGATAATGATGATGATAGCGGAGAAGAAGAGGATGATGACAAGAAAAATAAAATTTCATATATATAATTATTCATTATTTTGTTACTATTTAAACGTTACAAATACTGTATCCCGGGCAAATTATAGATGAGTTATTTACAATTCTTTGGACTTACGAATGAGCCGTTCGCCAACACACCGATAAGCGGAAAGTATTACTATAACAGCTTTCAGCACGGACAATCCCTTTTAAGATTGATGTATATCGCCAAGCAGATGAAGGGGTTGGGTGTGCTTATAGGTGATATAGGTACCGGGAAAACCACTCTTGCAAGAAAAATGCTTGAAAACCTTCCTGAGTCAGAATATGAGGCTGCTTTGCTGGTTATAATTCATTCAGGGATTACCGCAAACTGGCTTTTGAAAAGAATCGCCATTCAGCTGGGTATTGAAAAACCAGCAGATGAAAAGCTGCAGCTTTTAAGCCAGCTTTACAGAAGGCTTTTAAAAATAGCCCAAAGCGGCAGAAAAGCTGTGGTTCTCATTGACGAAGCTCAAATGCTCAATACAAGAGAAATAATGGAAGAGTTTAGAGGGCTTTTAAATCTCGAATTACCTGACAGAAAACTTATTACTTTTATATTTTTTGGCCTTCCCGAGCTTGAAGAGGTAATGAAACTGGATCCTCCGTTGGAACAAAGGGTTGCACTCAGATGTTTTTTAAAGGGATTTTCAGCAGATGCCACCAAGGAATATATCGAACACAGGCTTAAACTTTCAGGCGCCGAAAGCAGTATTTTCCCGGATGATGTTATTTCTCTAATTCATAAGTTTACAGCAGGTACACCGAGATTGATAAATACTGTCTGTGATAACGTCCTTTTTGAAGCACATCTTATGAATAACAAGACTATAACCAAGGGGATAGTTGAAAATGTTGCTCACAGTTTCGGTCTTTTGGGGCAAAGCCCCATACGCGTTTCTAATCCTGCAGCCTCTAATGAGGCCGTGGATACAGTCAGACCCGTTCCTGCTGAACCCGGACTATATGAAACAAACAAGATTCTTGACGTTCCTAATCCGCCGAAAGTAAAATCACCTCAGGATATGCTAAAGGACAAAACTGCCATTCCATCAAAAGATGACGATAAGATATTTGAACGCTCCGATGATGAAGACACCGGAGATATAGACATCATACTTGAAGGTCTGGAGGAAAAAGTCTGAGAAGCTTTTAACAAGCGGGCGATGGGAATCGAACCCACGTTTAAAGCTTGGGAAGCTCTCGTTCTACCATTGAACCACGCCCGCCTAAGATTCGGATTATTAGCATTATTTAACACACCTATCAAGTAAATGAGCTTAAAAGAACCCGGTTCTCAATCATAAGGCCTTGGACAAAGTGCATTTAATCATGAAACAAAAAATTATATAAGTTGTCAAAATAACAAAATTTTACCTTTTTACGCAAAAAGGATAAAATATAGGGTAATTAATTCAATAATTTATGGAGTTGTGCAACCCGGTGAACCTTAAAAATAATAAAACCGGGCGCAAACAGAAGAGAATTCTTGTCATTTTTATTGTTCTCTTGCTTGGATTTGTGTCCTTTGCGCTTCTTAAAAGGGGTCTTGTAAACTCGTATCTTAAGTCATTCATTATTAAAACGGCCTCTTTTGAACTGGGCTCAGAAATTAAAATAATTGATCTTGATATTAAAATACTTAAGCCATCGATACATGCCAGGGGAATAAGAATAAACAATATAGGCGGAAGTAATGCAATACTTCTGGCCAGGGATGTTAAAATATCTTTCAGTCCGTTCCCGATATTCTTAAGAAGGGTAATAATTCCCAAAATTGAACTTACAGATGTAGCTCTGTCCGGTTCAAAAAAGGATATTGAGAAGCTTAAACTGCCGGTTATAGAGAAAAAATCTCCCGGTAAACCTTCTATACTTAAATTTGAGATCGGCGAGGCTGTTGCAGACAATTTTGAGGTGAATATACTGCAGGATAAAAAGACAAACCTTTATTTGAATATTAAAAAAATAAATGCCCGCTCTCATTCAAACGGAGCCTCCGTATCTTTTTCGGGCTCAGGAGAAATTTTATATAAAAATGAACCACATATAATTAAGACTGCATCCGGACAGGTAAATCTATCGGATAAAAAAGTAAATATAGGAATGTTTTTCCTCGATTTGGACATGGGAATAAGCTTAAGGCTTAAAGGCCCGGTATTTCCGGAAATGAAGATGGATTGCCTTGCAGATATAAATCTTGAGAAACTCAAGTTTAAGAACTTTAAATCTCGACAGATGAAAGGGAAGTTGCAAATCCCTTTTAAAGCCAGCGGAAAACTTAATGATCCGGCAGTTAAAGGCAGAATTAACTCAACAATAATCAATGTTGCGAATGTTTCACTTAATAATATTGATATGAATTTTAAAGGGAATTTAAATGAATTTGTTGTTTCAAAGGGAAGTGTGGATTTTTATGATTCAACTGTAAGTTTTAGCGGTAGATCTGATGTTTCTTCTCAGTTAGTATCTTCGTATAAGTTGAGAATAAAGGATTTTAAACTAAAGGCATTAGATAAACTGATTGCAGGATCTTTTAGGCTGCCCAACGGAAATTTTAACGGTGAAATGCATCTTAACATATCTGATATCTCTAAAAACAGATTTTCAGCAATTATAAAAGGATCGGGCAATTCGATAAAGGGTCGGTACTCTATTGCTCATGCAGAAGGACCTTCCGTCGATTACGTAATAAATGAAACTTTGGATATAGGCGGTAGATTTGAATCACATGACAAAAACAACATTGAGGTTAAAACTCTTTTTATAGAGGGAAAAACTCTGGCAATATCCGCTAAGGGAAATATCTCAAGCGAAGACAGCTTTATAAAATACAGTCTTTCCAGCCCGAACATAGGTTTCCTAAGCATTGATGAATACTACCCCAAAGGACCTTTAAAAATTGACGGATTGATTAAGATAGTCAAGGGACAGCCCACGGGTGTCGGTTCGATGATATCTGAAAACTTGTCGATTAACAGTCATGACCTGGGCAGCATTAAGGGATCGTTTGTTTACAGCGGAAATGATATCCGAATTGAACGTTTTAATCTTGAAAAAAATAATCTCGGTTTTGAGTTTTCAACTGCACTAAATTTAAAAAATGAGTATCTGAAAAGTTTTAAGGCAAACTTTAAGGGATATGAGTTAGGTAATCTTTTAAAGATTTATTCAAAGGGTAAAGGTCATCTGGCTAATGTGGAAGGTTCGTTTTTGGGTGATATAAACCTAAGCGGACCCTTTAATAAACTTTCAGGTCAAATATCGCTTATCTCAAGAGAGCTTAATTTTTATACAAGGCCTGCCGGTAAATTTGTACTTAAGGCGGATCTTAATAAAGGAAGAATTTCTCTAAACGATTTCAGCTTTGTTTTTAAAGATGAGCTTATTCTCTCAGGCAGAGGACATTACGACATGGCAGGGGATGCTCTGCTTTCATTTAGCGGAAGGAACTTAAATATCGATCTCTTCAATTTTCTGGGTATTAAAAAATACTTCGGTGAGAGTAAGGTAGATTTCAATGTGGATTTTTTCAAAAAGGGGATTGCGGAAAGCTTGACAGGATCAGTGCTCTTAACAGCCGACAGAGAAGATATTGAAAGATACAGGATAATGGATCTTGTTTTCAATTCGGATTTTAATAAATTAAATCTGAAAGGCAAATACGATGAGGGCAAAGTTGTTTTTGACGCCGTTTATCCTCTTAAGGGGGAAAACAGTTTTAAAATCAATCTATCCTCTGAGGATTTCGATTTTGCCCCTCTGCTTGCCCGGAAAATTACTTTGAATTACGAGAAGGTGAGTTCAAAAATTAACATGAGTGTTCAGCTTGGCGGTATTTTAGCCGATACCCTTACCTGGAAAGGCCAGGTAAATGTCAGCAATTTTCAAATTGCAAAAGAGGGGATATCTCTGTCTAACGATATTCCTATCAGAATACAGATTGATAAAGGCGGATATGACATATCAGGTTTCAGGCTGATAGGACCGCAAAGTGATTTTGCGCTGAAGGGTTCCGGAGAAATAGGCGGTTTAAATGACCTTTCTCTTGAGGGTTTCATAGATTTCAACATTCTGTCCATATTTTTTAAAGAATTCCATAGAGCTGAAGGGAGAGTGGATGTTAAGGCATCTATTGAGGGGGAATTCTCGGATATAAGTATTGTTGGAAGCGGGAAACTCTCAAACGGTGTATTGCTTGTAAGGGATTTCCCCAATGTAATAGATAATTTAAAATCGGATATTACGTTTAGCCATAAAAAATTTATTTTTGACAATGTAAAAGGTGAAGTAGGCGGGGGAACCATAAATGCCCAGGGACTTTTAGAAATAGGTGATTTAGATGGAGGGCTGTATTTTGACTGTATAGCAAATATAGACAGGGTCACTACTGTGTTCCCGGCAGATTATCCGGGGGAAGTATCCGGAACACTGACTTTCAGAGGACCGTATTTCGTGCCGACCCTTGGAGGAGAGCTTAAAGTGCACTCCATGCGATACACAAAGCCTTGGAACTGGAGATCAAAAATGATTAAGTTCACCGAGAAAACATATTCTCTCGGTATTAAGAGCGATCCGAATGTTTTTCTTAACATTCGTGTTAATATTCCAAAAGAAGTATTGGAACTTAAAAACAACGTTGCCGATGCGAGACTTTCGGGTAATCTGAACATTCTTGGAAACGACCATAATATCGGCCTGATCGGAACTATAAATGTCGACAGAGGCAACGTGTATTTTCTGGATAACGAATTTGAACTTACCGGAGGGACCGTAAAATTTACCGAAGAAAACTCTGTTTTGGCTCTTTTTGATGTTGAAGGACAAACGGTAGTCAAGGATACTGAGATTTTTCTTAATCTGCGCGGTACGACCGAAAACCCTGAAATGATATTGTCTTCCCGTCCCGCAAAAAGTGAAACTGATATTGTTTCGCTGCTGACTTTGGGGGTGGAAAGTGCTGAATTAACAGCCGGTGGAACACAATCTGATCTTTCACAAAATCTGGTTACCAGCATTTTAACCGGCACAATTCAGGATAATATTGAAAAAACTTTCAGAAAAACAAGAATTATAGATACATTTCAGGTATATCCGAGTTTTTCCGAAGAGACCAGAACCACTGAATTGAGAGTGGGAATAGGGAAAAAACTCCCATACAAAATGGAACTGCTTTATTCAACGGATGTTAATAATATAGGCCGTAATCAGGAAGTTAAGTTGAACAAGGGAATTACCGATAACCTTTCCCTGCAGGGAATATTAAAGGAGAAGTCCAACCAGAGAGTGGATCTGGGTATGGATTTTGAACTCAAATTTGATTTCTAGAAAATACATACGGTTTAATCCGGTAATTTTCAAGTGTCTTTTTGTTCTGATGATTTTATGCGGACCGATATGCGCTTTTGAATACACGGGAAAGCCTGTAGTTGATATAAGGGTTGAATCCAAAAGCGACGAAATATCCGGTTTTGTTCTTGGTATGTTCAGCGATATCAGAAATAAACCTCTTTCGTACAGTAAAATAGGTTTTCTTATCGAGGCACTTCAAAAGAACGAAAATGTCGAGTCGGTTGATATCATCGTCCGGCCCGATAAAAATCCCAGGGGAGTTTTAGTCTTAGTTAAGGTGAGAATCAAGTTCAGGGTTGAAAAGCTTTCATTTACCGGGAACAGATTCTTTTCAGATTACAGACTGACTTCCAAGGTCGCTATAGCAAAAAATGAATTGCTCGATTATTCCGATCTGCGCGAGGCAAGTCAGAATATAAAGAAAGCCTATTCTGAAAGAGGTTTTTTTCAAACAAAAGTAAATTATGAAAAGATTTTTATAGATGGGGATATCGGTGGAACGCTGAGGTTCAATATCAGGGAAGGCAACCGAAGTATCGTAGATGATATTCTTATTGTGGGTGATCTTAGAAATAAGAAACCACAGGATATAATTAAGAAACTATCAATAAAAAAGTTATCGCCTTTTGACAAACCATACCTGGATAAAAGAGTAGCGGTTTTGAGAAAAAAGCTTACCAATGAAGGGTACAGGCTTGTAAGCATTATTGAACCGATTGTCGACTATAATCCTCAGACAAATAAGACTACTCTGGTGATAAAAATGGATATTGGCCCTAAGATACAAATTTCTTTCAAAGGTAACCATTATTTCTTTGAAAGGACAGGTGTTTTAAAAGAGGAAATACGCCTAGAACAGGAAAATAAATTCTCACAATCCTGGGTTCAGACCGCTAAGTATGAACTTGAGCGTTTTTACAAAAGTCTTGGCTATGCTCTGGTAAAGATTAGTTCCACTGATAAGTTGAGCGATGACGGAAATGAAAGAAAGATAACTTTTAAAATTAAAAAGGGTAGAAGAGTAAAAATCAAAAAAGTAATCTTCAGGGGTAACAAAGCGTTTGACAGTGAATTTCTGGAAGACAAGTTTCTTGATTTTGATTTCAAGGCGCTTCGAAACGGGATGTATTTTCATGAAGACATCAGAAATGCATATAAAAGTCTTATTAGATTCTATCATACCAGGGGTTATTTAAAGGCTGAAAGAGTAGGTGAGCCGGCCGTAACTTTTAACAAAGGTAAAAACCGCGCGATTATAGAGATTTCTATTTCCGAGGGAGAACAGTACTTCATGGGAAATTTTGATATAAAAGGGAATGCAATGTTTTCTGACAGAGAAATAAGAGAATTTCTTGAAGTCGATAAAGGTGAACCCTTTGACCCGTATAAAATAGAGGATAATCTTGATAAACTCATTACGTACTATAAAGAAAAAGGATATAAGCAAGCCCGGATTTATTCTTTGCAGAAAATAGATATTAACAAAGTAGATTTGAAAATATTCGTTTCAGAAGGGGAAAGGCTTAAGATAGGCAGCATAAAAATCAAAGGCAACAAAACCACCGATGAAAATCTTATAAGGAGGGAATTTCTTATAAAAGAAGGGGATTTTTACAACCCTAAAAAGATTGCACAAAGTGAGAATAACGTTGCCAGGCTGGGTTTATTTTCTTCGGTCTTCTTAAAGGAAGTTAATTACGATGTTTTGGAAAAAACAATAGATTTAATACTCGTAGTAAGCGAGAAAAAGAAAAGAAGCATAAAAACCCGAATAGGATACGGTTCGGACGAAGGTTTACGCAGTGGGGTCGATATAACAGTTATTAATATGGGAGGAAGGGGAAGAACGCTGGCTTTGGGAGGTCAGCTCAGTCATAGATTAAAATCAAACAAGATTTTGAGAAGAAAAGAAACGGTAAGCTACAGGGAGCCGAGACTTTTTGGATCGAAAATTGACGGGAAAATCGGCGTAATTGATGAGAGAGAGGAGGAACCTCAATTTAACATAGACAGAACGGCTTTTGCCATAGGTGTGGATACGGCTTTTTCAAAGGTCGTGAGAAATTCTGTGACTTATAACATAGAGTATCGTAAGCCCTTTGATCTGAAAGTAGCGGAAGAAGACTTAAGCCCTTTTGACGAAGCCAGAAAGAGGCTTGGATATTTTGACATAACTCTGGAGTTTGACGGGAGAGACAACCTTTTTAACGCAAGAAAGGGTTATTTACTTGAAATGATATTTGATACCTATAATAAGAATCTCTGGTCAGAGGCAAACTTCCTTCAGGCATATTCAAGAAGCAGTTTGTATATACCGATCTGGAAAAGGATAAGAGCTATTGTTGCAGTTAAATTCGGTTTTTCATCAACATACGGTTCCACGAGAAATGAAGGAATTCAGATACCTATTGAGAAAAGATTCAGACTGGGAGGAAGTAATTCTTTAAGAGGGTTTTCAAGAAACTCTGTCGGAGGTCTATCATCGGACCAGCCAGCTGTAGGAAGCTCTGACAGTGATGATCAGGCACCCGGGGGAAACTCATTTTTTAATTATAACCTGGAGCTTATAATGCCGCTGGTTTTTAACTTTGATTTCGTTGTTTTCACAGACGGCGGAGAGGCCTGGAAAGCAAACAAGGATTTCAATCCTTTGGATATAAGAAACACGGCGGGTTTTGGGTTACGTTACAATACTCCGGTAGGACCTTTAAGGATAGATATCGGATTTATACTTGACAGGAGAACAGGGGAGAACTGGGGAGAGATTCAGTTTGCAATAGGTTTGCTTTAATATTTTCTAAATAATATGAGGGATTCTGCCAATAAAGTTAATATTGACTTTTATTCAGAATATATTATAAAAGCCCCTCTTTTATAATCACTTAAAATTATTTAAGTTATTTTGCTAAGGTACAGTTTATTGGTCTTTGCCTATTGTTGGAATACTTAATTAAAGAGGTTAGATATGTACAAAATAGTTGAAAAAAAAGTACTTTCTGAGCAGGTGGCCCTTTTTAAAATACATCATCCGCAGATAGCAAAAAAAAGAAAACCCGGTCAGTTTATTATGCTTAGAGTTCATGACAAAGGGGAAAGAATACCCCTTACAATTGCAGATTCAGATCCGCAAAAGGGCACGGTAACTATCATAAGTCAGGCTATAGGTAAAACAACCAAGCTTCTTAACAGCCTTGAACGGGGCCAGCAGCTTGTTGATTTTGTGGGTCCTTTAGGTGTGCCCACTCATTTAGAAAATTTCGGTACAGCTGTAGTAATAGGCGGAGGAGTGGGAACGGCTGAAGCCCTTCCGTTGGCCAGAGGCCTTAAAGAAGAGGGAAATAAGGTCATC
>CAYYBZ010000031.1:10149-11897 GCA_964470285.1 uncultured Oligoflexia bacterium | reverse complement strand
GGCTGCCGTTTCAGCCTTATTCAACCCCTGAAGGGCTCCGTAATGACGTTCATTAAGCCTCCAGTGATTGTGAATGGGTATCCACATTAAATCCAGTTCATCAAGGGTAATCCATAAAGTTCTTGTAGCCCGCTTTAAAACAGAGTTGAATGCTATGTCAAAAGTATATCCTTCTTTTTTAAGGACTTTTCCTGCATTATGAGCTTCACTAATTCCCTTTTCCGAAAGATCGACATCGGTCCAGCCCGTGAAACGATTTTCTTTATTCCAGAGGCTTTCTCCATGCCTTAAAAGAACGACTTTATACATAAGTTCTCCATTTTATTGATAAATTATAGATAAATTTTAAAAGAATAATGTATTTTCGGTACGTTGCACCTATATAATAGAAGAATTGAACTTCGTCAACGAATCCTTAACAAAGGGGACGGAGGCATTTTCGATTTAATTCCGGTATTTTTTGACAAAACATTTTCTTGAATATCATATTTTTAGTGTTTTCAATTTAAGGTTGTTTTTTCCAGAATGAATACTTTCGAAAATTTGGAAATAGAAATTTTTTGAAGGTTAATATGTAAATAATTTAGAGTTTCAATTTATTCTGGACATAGCTTTTTTATAAGAATATTTTTGCGAGATTTAAAATCATTAATATGTCGATATTTGAGATGTGGGAGGTGATGTAGATCTTGATTTTATCCAATATTTGATCTTTTCTTTTAGATCTTCACACCAGAAAAAATCACCTAGGAAATTATTGCTATAAGAAGGCTGTTTTATTAATCCCTGATCTTTTAAGTATGCATCGAATAATCTTCTATATCTTCGTTGTCTGTCTTTAGAAGTGTTACCCAGATTCAAATACCAGTTTGGAAATACAACATTTTGTGTATATTTGTCTCTTTTACCATAAGCGTATAATCGATGAGTTGACCATCTATAATTGCTAGCATTTTTTGTAATGCCAGCTCGGACAGGATTGCTGTGGATGTAAAGAGTGGTTTGCATAGAATATTGATCAGATTGGATAAGACAGGTTTTCGGTCTTTCGTAAGCAACCTTACCTTGTCTATTATGCTTTTTGTTAAAATAAGAACCGTATCTTGAATGATGATCTCTCATAAGGTTTGAGAATTCGGTAACATTCTTAATATCATACTGTTCATGAGAGTGATTAGACATGTTGCAGTATGCGTTTAATTCGTTAGATTGTTTTGGAAGAGAGATATTAAGAAGTTCAAGATACTTATTCTTTTCATCTGATGAACCAAGATTCCATTCTTTGTTGTGACCTCTCCAGATTTTATGAGTTTGATAACCTTCAACGAGAAGTAATTTTCTTGGAATACGAGGCATATTATCAGATGGTAAAGCAAAAATTATACCAGATGGGGAGATGAAAAAAACATAATGTATGTGAAGACTTTGGAAGATTAGTCAAAAATGAATTTGTGAAATAGTTCGGGAATCGGACGATTCAGTGATTGGAAATCTGACCTCCGTCCCCAAGTGATTATGTCTTTGACAATGATTTGAGGATGTTATATTAATCTACCCCTGTAATTTTATTAAGTGAAAAAGTATGGATTTTAACTGGGAGAGTTGACCGAGTGGCTGAAGGTGCTCGCCTGCTAAGCGAGTGTACGCCTAATAAGCGTATCGAGGGTTCGAATCCCTCACTCTCCGTAAACAGCCAAAGGCTGTTTACGGAGAGTGAGGTACAGAGAAGCTCGAATCTGGAGGCATAT
>CAYYBZ010000031.1:0-10049 GCA_964470285.1 uncultured Oligoflexia bacterium | reverse complement strand
GACGTGTCGAAGTTGTTTCAACCGAAAGAACGTGCCGAAAGATCCGTCGGTGAGAATCCCTATTCCATGTATGTCTGCAAAAAACATTAACGACAAGTTAATGATTTTTTGTCCGTTCAATGCACCTGAAGGCTGTTTACGGAGAGTGAGGTACAGAGAAGCTCGAATCTGGAGGCATATGACGTGTCGAAGTTGTTTCAACCGAAAGAACGTGCCGAAAGATCCGTCGGTGAGAGTTCTAGTGAAAGAATTCTGTTTAAAACGGCAATTTATATGAGATTATAAAAATCCCGCCGACCGAATCCGGCCTGTCCCTGACAAGTGAAGCATTTCTGTTTTCTCCCGGTATGCCTGTATAATAAATAGATGTAATAAACGTTGTTCTTTTTAAGACATTCGGAAATACAAAGCTCAGCCCTGTTTTTAAATTATTTATTCCGCTGACCGCTTCAGGACCGTAAAGAAACAGATTGTGCTTGAGTGAACCCAGGCCGAATCTAAAAAATGTAGAACAAAACATTATGGGCCGGCCTTTTTCAGACAGTATTCTAAAAGTTTTAAATCTAAAACCGCTTTCGAAATACTGTCCTTTGTGAGCAATTAAATCCTGATGAAATGAAAAATCTAAATCTAAAAGAAAAAATGGTGTAAAAGTCATTCCAAAATCAAATTCAAAAGAACTGTCTCTGGATTTTCTAAGGGCAAGTTGATTACCTGCGATTCCAAACCATGCATCGTCGTTGACAAGCTTAAAGCCGCCATATAAGGAGAAATATTTAGAAAAAACGTATTTGGACCTTATGCCCGGACCTTCAATATAAATAAGGTCGTTGAAGAAACGAAGTGAAATACCCGGAAATATTATCGGGTATCTGTAAAAAACCGCACCTCTGTGAATGTCGCTTGGCAGAATAAGAAGTACCAGGCTTGCGTCAAACCACGGGATACTGCCTGAATCTATTTCTTTATTTTGCCCGAAAGCATTCAGCGCTATTGTCAGAATAAAAATTATCGAAACAATCTTTCTAAACACAGAAAGCGACAGTATCATAAGACCTGTCGCTTTTAAAGTACGTCTGCTTTTAAATGAGGCACAGGGAGCGGCCAATTAGGTTCAGGAAGGCCTAATTTTGTAAATTCGGACTCGCTCCCTCCTCATCGATGAGCAATTCGCTCATCATTTTCTCATCTTCAGGGCTTAATTCTTCATGTTGCGATTCCTTGTAAGACCGGCACCATTTTGAAATCTTTTCAGAAAGTATTTTGGGTTCAATCGGTTTTGTAAGATAATCATTCATGCCTGCCTCAACCGCTTTATCCTGATCCTCTCTTAATGCCGCTGCCGTAAACGCAATTATCGGTATTTCAGCGTTTACTTCCTTTCTTATTACTCTTGTGGCTTCAATTCCGTCCATGACGGGCATCATCATATCCATAAGGATTAGATCGTATTCATTTTCCCTGCATTTTTCTATGACCTGTTTGCCGTTTTCTGCCGTTTCACATTCATAACCCAGATTTTCTATTGTTTTAATGGCGAGTTTTCTGTTAATTAAATTGTCTTCGGCTATTAAAATTCTGAATTTATCGCTTTGAGAATCTTTTTCGGTTAAATCCTCTTTGACAGTATCTTTTGATAAACTAACAAGGGCATTAAGTATCCGTTTTCTTAAAAGCGGTTTTTCCAGATGATAATCAAGTCCCAAATCGTTAAGTTCTTTCTTGTTAAATGACGATGAATTTGAAAGACCTATTACTTTCATATTATAAAAAGAGATATCGCTTTTAATCTTTAAAAGGAAGTCGAAGTGGTTTTTTTCGAGTGCGTCCAGGTCAATAATAGCGAAGTCCGGCATGCTGTTTACATTACCGGATAATTCCATGATTTTTGATTCCATTTCCGAAGTCTTATTAAAGGTCATGGGCACCATTGCATATTCAAGACATATCTTTGCAGCGATTTCGTTGCACAGCATACTGTCCTGAAAAATCAGAACGGTTTTATCTTTTAAATACCCGTTATAATCATCGTGGCTTATAGTTTCTTCTAATCCGGGTTTGAGTTTTACCGTAAATTTAACCGTTGTGCCTTCATCCTTTTTGGAGTCGACTTCAATTTGCCCTCCTAAAGTTTCGCTGTAAATCTTACAGATGGAAAGACCCAGTCCGGAGCTGGCGTATTTCTTAGATATTCCGTTATCAGCGGAAGCCGTGAAGTTAAATATGTTCTTTATTTCCTTTTGGGATATACCGCAACCGGTATCTACGACCCGGAATTCAAACATATTGCCGTCGTTTCCAGCCATCTCGATTTTGTTTATAAGCACTCCGATTTTACCCTTTTCGGTAAACTTGGCGGAGTTGTCCAGAAGATTTATAAGTATTTGTTTGAGAAGTGTCGAATCACCTTCAAAGCTGGCAGGAATATCTTTGTGAATATTTGCATATATTTGTACGGATTTTTCATCTAGCTTGGGTTTAATGTAATTCATAGAATCTGCAACAATATCTTCAAGATTAAATACTACGTTTTCCGCTACCAACTCAGCCTGATCAAGTCTGGCCATATTCAAGATATTGTCAATAGTGCCGAGTATAAGTTGTGAGCTGGATTCCACATTATTCACATATTCAGCCTGTTCCTTGCTCATTGAAGTGTTTTTCATTAGGTTATTTGAGCCGATTATTGAGTTTAGAGGTGTTCTGATATTATGCGAAATACTTGCCAAAAATTTGCTTTTGGCCCTGTCCGATAATGTGGCAAATTCGGATATCTGTCTTAAGTTTTTTTCTTTAGCATTTAGGTCTCTTAATTTGAGATTCTGCTCACTTATAATTTTGTTTATACCAGCAGACATTACGTTAAAATTATTAACGAGAACCTTAAAATCCGGTCCGTTTCCGCTAGATATTTTTGTTGAATAATTACCCTTGTTAATCTCAAGTATTGAATGGTTTATTTTCCTAAAGACTTTGTAGATTGTTTTATGCAGGTTTCTGCCTGCGATGAAAATACCGCTAAGCATTAGTGCTGCTGTTAACGTGGCCCAGTAATTCAAGGGTTTCTTCTGAACTTTTGCCAGGGAAGATATGAACTTCTTATTTTGCTCATTGTCAATAAAGGCAATTTTTAATCCTGCGAGCTTTTCTGCAAATTTTTGTTCTTTGACTGCATCAAATTGGATTTTTGCATTTTCTAAATCTTCCTCGTTTTTTAATATGAAGACTTCCTTCAGGGTTGAATTGATTAAGTTGTAAGTCTTTTTAATGTCCTCAATCTCATTTTTCCGGGACTGACTTATTATTCTTTTCCGGTTCTCATTTCCAAGATTATTCGAATATTCTATAAGTTCGTTTATGATGTTTTTAATGTTTGACCTTAAGCTGTCGTATTTTTCCATATTGCAATTATCTGTAGACATGTATTTAGTAGCCTCTATTATCTGGGCGTTATAGTCGGCTCGTATATTTTCAATCTTTTCGGCTAAAATAATACTCATAGCAATGTTTTTATGGGATTTGATTTCAGACGCTGTGAAAGCCGAAAGAATCCAGACTCCTGCCAGAAGTATTGTTGCTGTCAGTATAAAATATTTTATAAGCTTTTTCTTAAACGACATAATAACCTCCGATTCTTATCAAAACTTCTCCTGCCACGAGTAAGTGACAAGGTTTGATCCTGTCTGTGAAAAATTACCAAGAGATCTTGCGGCGTAGTAGAAATCTTCGGGACTGTAAATTACTTTTGCATTCGAGACCACCTCAAGCTCTCTTTCGGAATCTTCTTTGCCTTTATTAACGATTATATGCCCGGATATTTCGGACGAGCCCGTTACTTTTAATCTGCTTCTGTCTCCAAGGATTATGACTAAACCTTTAAATCTGAAATTTTTGGTTAGAGTGACCTTATTATTGCCTGCGATTATTAAAATGCCTGCGCCGGATGAATTATTTTTAATATTAAGATTTCCCTTCATGGAACCGATTATTGTAATCATGGGTTTTTCTTCTGTTCCGAATTGAGCATTTTTTAACGCCTTATGTGATGATATTAAATTAACGTTTTCTCTTTCTTTTAGTGCGGCAAGCTGATTTGATAAATTAAGCCATTCTGAACAGTTCATATCTATTCCGGTCGTTACATCCTGAGGATATCCAGAAACGGCTACTTTCCGGCCGGATACCTTATATTGATTTTTATACAGACTTTGGGTTTCAAATATAATTGCGGGTGATGTTTCCGATTTATTGCTCTCGTCATCAGAATCTTTTTTCAATTTATTTTTCGTTTTTTCTTTTGAATTCTTTTTATCCCCTGATTTTTCATCCGCGATATCTTCGTCAGTACCCTGAACTACCGCATTGCCGGCTAAAAAAATGTTGGGGTCTTTGCCGCAAGCCGCTATTGCCCCTCTACCTTCAAGCGGAGCATCCGGTAATTTTACTCCCTGCGGTTTGCCTACGTAGGCTTCGATTTGTGTTTGCGATCCGCTTCTTGAATAGGCAGAAGATCTTATTATTACAAGGCCGTCGGTATCCTTATATTTCCCGCCGTAATCCGCATACAATCCTTCAGTATTGTTAAGAACCTTAACTTTTATTCTATCTCCGCTTTTATATGTTTTTGAGAAAACTATACCGTCTTCATAAATGACGGGATTTAGGAGTTGGGAAAAAGAATCTTTTTTAGAAAGTAAAAGTTTTACCTTGTTTAATCCCAGTTCGGCAAGATTATAATTTCTGGCCTGCCTGTAGTAGTTTTTACTTATTTTTAGTCCGAAATTGCTTGAATGAAGAGAGGTAACCATCATGAAATTAAGGGCTAGAATCAGAAGAAGAACAATTATCAAAGCAGAGCCTTTTTGATTTTTGGAAATATTAATCATTTCGACCTTCCTGAATGATCACACAAACCGCAACAAGTATGCCATCGGCCCTAAAAAAATGACAATAGAAGGCATTGATAATAAAGAGATATTTGTGAGCGTGAAAACTGATTAAAATCAAAGGGGGTTAACTTTTACCCGTCGAGGTTGCTAACTAATTGAATTTATTGTTGGTATAAAAAAAGATAATTAGTAAGAAAAAACATGGTTAATAATCTTTTATCTATTAACAACGATATGATAATCGCTGCATTCATAACAAAGATTATCATTGGATTTATTTACATCGCATTTCGTTTTAAAACACCTGAAATTTGCGGCTGAAAATCTTTGCTGTGCCGAAGATTTATTGCTTTCTTTAATAAAGTAAATTGAAAGAGCAAACATAATAAGTAAAGTCAGGGTTATCATTCGTAAGTATTTCTTATTGCTTTTTACTGCATTTTTAATTCTTAAGATAATGTTCATTGTCAAACCTCCATGAATTAATTCTGCTAAACATAAAGCAATTTGCGGGCCATAAATAAAAAAAATAATAACGTAATTAAATCAATCATATTAATGTCTTAAAAAAGTGGTTCAAGATATTATAATATCAGAGTGTTTTTTTACCCTTATTTTCCCGTAATATGAACTTATTGAAATAAAAAAAGAAGAATAAGGTAGTAAAAGACACATCAAGTTTTGTTTTTTTAATCTTTTAGAATATACTTTGCGATATCTCCTAATTTGATTCTAAATACATATAAATGTACGTTTTTAGTAAAAAAGGATTGTCTCTTACAGAAGTCATGATTGCGCTCGTTCTGGGTTCTTTAATTATAATTGCCGGGTATAACTATTTTAAGCATACGGAAAAAAGATTAAAGGTAGAAAGAATTAAGGCAAGGGTACAAAACGCTCCGCAACTGGCTTTTTTCCTTATCGGAAGGGATATCAGAGGAGCGGGTTCAAATCCCGCACAGGCTTATCCGCAGATGATGAGCGGGAAAGCTGCGGCTCCTATTCCTTTGACAATAGCACAACCCTATAAAATAAGTATAAAATCAGATTTAAATGCCGACGGGGATACCGCAGAACCATTGAAAAATTTATGATAATTGGATTTCTACATTTTTATATTGAATTTTTTAGAAAATGTAGTGGGCTCCGACTGTTATAATGTTGGCAAAGGCGCCGTAGCTTCCGTCCAAATCTCCGTAAGGACCCAGCAGGCTGTTGTCCACGACATTATCCTTGGAGATTACTGCCTCGTACGCGATATTAAGCATCCAGTTTTTAATTTTATATCCGGTCCCGATGGATACAACGTGTCTTTGCGTATCGGGAATCGCAGGTTCGTAAGTTTCGTCCGGTATTGAATTTTCTATGAAGGAGTATCCCGTTCTTAAAGCCACGCTTTCCGTAACATAATACTCCAGACCCAAAATATAAATGAAGGAGTTTTTCCAGTTGCGGTCTATGGCAAGGGAAAATGCAGGATTTTCGATGACGTTAATGTTTTGCGTTTTAAACTCGCTCCATCTTATCCAGTCAAGATCAAACTCAAGCTTTAGCTCCTTTATAAAATAATAGGATATCCCCCAGCTGATTTCGGTTGGTATTCTGAAATTTGCATTGCCCGAATATGTAACATCGGCCGCACCCAGACCTAAAGCAGCAGGCGCATCGCTGATATCAACATCTCCGGAGAATATTATTGATTTTCCGGGTCTGTAAGTTAAACCTGTTGTAAGTCCCGCTATCGGCTTCCACATTATTCCCAGAGACAGCAAATAATCTGTGGCTTTTCCCGTAAATTCAGTTGTGAATTCCTGCCCCGTCAATACTCCCAGGTCGGCAGCCTGGCCCAAATCGAATTTACGTGCGTAATTGACGTAACCGGTCAGTATGCTCATACCCAAACCGACGGAGAATTTTTCCGAAAAAGCAAATGAAACGGTCGGCTGAATGTTGAAAAGAAGCATTGTCGCTTTCGTAACGGCGAATTTAGCAAAGCTGTCTTCGCCCCACTCAACACCGAGCCCGTATGGTACGTTAAAAGCCAAACCGAAGGCTAAAGGAGTATCAGGAACTCTGTATCCGGCATAAAGGTCGGGCAAGGGAAAAACTTTATTTGCAACTTTAGTTTTATCGCCTGTATTCGAAACCCTGTCAAATTTCGGAAGTATAAAGTGCATACCTGCTGAGATTTCCAGACCGTTCATGTATGACAGGCCCGCAGGATTATAAAAAATGACTGCCGGGCTTTTTGTGTCCACCTTTGCCCCCCCTGCCATGCCGCTTGCCCTGGGATCAATGCTCGGTTGCTTGTATCCCAGCGAAAATGCGTTCGTATGAATAAAAATGATTAAAATAATAAAAGAGGATAAAAAAATATGCTTTTTCATCGGTAAACCTCCTATATCAGATTATTAAAATCAGCAAAATTATGCCGAAATGTTTTTTAAGTCATTTTAACAGGTCATATCATAATCTTATATATATTCCGAATAATTATTCTTTTAATAATTTCCGGCCATGATGTATGATTAAAATGCCTTTTAACTTTAGGGTGTATATATGCTAAAACAGTTAAAGACCCTCCATCAAATAGCGGATCAAATCATTGAAAAAAAAGATTTGGATGAGTTTCTTCAAAGCACAATTGACGTTGCCAGAGAGATTGTCAACGCTGAAATGGGAGTTATAGCGCTCATAGATGAAAAAACCGGCCGAATAGGCAAAGCATTTCAATCCCATTATCCCATGGATAAAATACCGTCCGGGACTGTCATCCAGGGTCAGGGAATACTGGGCAGAGTAGCAGCCGGAGAGAGTGTAATTTCGGATAATATCAGCAAACACCCTCATTTCATAAGCTTTCCTCCATGGCATCCCGACATAAAAGCTTTGATCGGAACACCTGTAAAATATCAGGATAAAACAATTGCTGTTTTGTTTGTCGGACATACGGATGAAAAAATCCGATTCAGTGAAGAGAATCTACAATTTATACAAACTGTATCTGATCTTGCAGCCGTCTCAATTGTTAACAGGGAACAGTTCCGTAAACTGGAAGATGAAATAGGGCAAAGAAAAAATATCCAGATTTCACTGGCCGAGAGCGAAGAAAGATACAGAAAACTTTTCGAATCGTCGAGTGATCCCATAATGCTACTGGACGAAAAGGGATTTTTCGACTGTAATCAGGCAACCCTTGATGTTTTCAGATTTAAATACAAAGAGGAATTTTTATTAAAGCATCCGGCACAGGTTTCTCCGAAGAATCAGCCTGACGGTAGAAATTCCATGGATGCCGCACAGGATAAAATAACAAGTGCCTTTCAGCAGGGGTTCAACAAATTTTTATGGGTGCATAAAAGGGCTACCGGAGAAGAATTTATGGCCGACGTTCTTCTTGCAAAATTTAACCTTAAGGGCAAAGACGTTATTCAGGCTACGGTCAGGGATATAAGCGAAGATTACGCAAATAGGAAGGCTTTGGGAGAATCCGAGCAGAAATATAGAAGCCTTGTTGATAATATAGGAATAGGCGTTGCCCTCATCTCGCCTGAAATGAGAATAATGACATTGAATAAACAGATGCAGGATTGGTTCCCCAATGTTGATGCTTCACAACAACATATATGTTATGAGGTGTATAATAACCCCCCAAGAAAAGAGCCCTGCAGTTATTGCCCTACAATTCATACGCTTAAGGATGGAAAAAGACATGAATCTGTAACTGAAACACCTGCCGGAGATAAAATAATAAACTTTAGAATAGTCTCATCCCCTATAAAAGATGAAAACGGGAAAACGATAGCCGCTATTGAAATGGTTGAAGACATAACGGAAAAACAGGAAATGATTCGTAATGTAGAGGAAAGCGAAAGGAAATTCAGAGAGCTTTCGGACTTTTTACCGCAGGTTATATTTGAAACCGACATTAACGGAAATCTTACTTTCACAAACAGATATGCGTATGAGAAATACGGTTATACGCGGGAGGATTTAGAAAAAGGAATAAATACGGTTCAGTTGGTGGCAGCCGAAGAAAGGGAAAAAGTAATTGCCAATTTTTCAAAAGCACTCAAAGGTGAAAAAACTCAAGGTGAGGAATATACCGCGGTTACAAAAACAGGGGAAAGAATACCGGTTATTATCTATTCTTCACCGATAATAAAAAACGGCAAGCCGGTCGGGCTGAGAGGCGTATCTTCCGATATTAGCCAGGTAAAAGAATCGCAGACGAGATTCGCCAGGATCAATGATTGCCTTCTAAACTTTGTATCCGACCCGTTACAAAACATTTCGTCTTTGGTTCAGGTATGCGCGGAATTACTAAAAGCGAAAGTAGCCATGTACTCAAGGTTTAAAGACGGAAAATTCAATACCGTAACCAAATTTAATTTTCCTCCGGGAAGTGAACCTCCGAGCAATCCTGAAAAAAGAATATGCTACCGGGTAGTATCACGCGAAGAAGAGACTCCTCTTTTACTTACGGAAGAACAAAATCCGGAATATTTCAAAATATCACCTTTAATCAAAGAACTGAATATCAAATCCTATCTGGGCAAGAAGATTTCCCTGCCCGGAGAAGTGAAAGCCGCACTGTGCTTCATGTTTGCTGATAAGAGGGTTGTCTCCGACGCAGACAACAAGCTTATCGGGATCATTTCTTCTGCAATAAGGGTGGAAGAAGAGAGGCTTGAATCAAAAATAAGAATTGAAGAAACTTTGGCCTTCCAGCATAAAATTCTTAAAACAGCCGCTACAGCCATTTATACAGTTGATGCAAAAAACTGCATAGCATCTGCAAATGATGCTTTTACTCAAGTTACGGGTATGAACGCCGGAGAAATTATCGGGAAACCGTGCTTTGAAATATTTGACAATTGTTTAAAAGAAACCTGCGAACTTTTTATTAACGGTCATGCAAAAGCTGTTTACGGAAAACATTCCGAGTTAAAACTTAAAAACGGAAGAAGCATAAATGTTATCGTCAATGCAGATGTAATAACCGACGACCGGGGTGAAATAAAGGGAGCTATCAGGTCCTTTATCGATATAACGGAAATTGTAGCTGCCAGAGAAAATGCAATTGAGTCGTCCAGGTTGAAAAGCCAGTTTCTGGCAAATATGAGCCATGAGATAAGAACTCCGATGAACGGCATAATC
>CAYYBZ010000030.1:3412-12012 GCA_964470285.1 uncultured Oligoflexia bacterium | reverse complement strand
CTCTTTTTTCCTTTAAGTTTTTGCAGGTATCGTCAATGACAGACAAAGAGCGTTGCCCTAAAAGATCAATTTTCAAAAGCCCCATATCCTCAACCGGATACATGTCGAATTGCGTAACAACCAGCCCCTTAGCCGCTTTTTCTAGCGGAATAAAGTCGGTTATTGCGGATGGTGAAACAACAATTCCTCCCGGATGAATTGAAAGATGTCTCGGGAAACCATCTATGTGTTTTCCTATTTCATAAATCGTCTTTAAAGGTTCGCGATCAATAGGAATGTTTCTGCATTCAGGAATTCTTTCCATGGCCTTTTCTATGCCTTCTACTCCCACGAAATGAGGCAGTTTTTCTATATATCCTGCGACTTCGTCTATGGGAATTCCCAGAGCCTTTGTTATTTCTCTAAGGACCGATCTTCCAGCGAAGGTAACATGAGTGGAAATCATGGCCACCCTTTCATCGCCGTACTTTTTGTAGACGTAATCCAGAACTTTATCGCGCCGCCTCCAGCAGAAATCCAGATCAATGTCCGGATTATCCTCTCTTTCACGGTTTAAAAATCTTTCAAAAAAAAGATCGTGCTTAATCGGATCGACATTTGTAATAAAAAGCAGATAGCACACAAGGCTGTCGGCAGCTGAACCTCTTCCAAAAGAGGGTATCCCCTCTTTTCTTGCAAATTCGTTTATGTCCCAGACTATCAGAAAATATGCGCACAGATTCAAATCCCGTATAACCGAGAGCTCATAATCAAGCCTTTCACTTACCCTGCCTTCGCAATACCCGTATCTTTTGAGCGATCCTTCAATACACAGTTTTTTAAGATAACCATAAGAACCTATATTACCGGGAGTTTCGAATCTTGGATATTTGGTTTTTTTAAGTTCAAATTCAAAAACACATTTCTCTGAAATAAGCTGCGTGTTTTTTAAAGCTTCCGGCACATCACTAAAAAGAGCCTGCATTTCGCTTTCGGACTTAAGATAACACTGCGAATGAACGACGTCTCTATTCTTAAGGGTTTTAACGGTGCAAAGCTGTCTTATCGCAGATAAGACCCTGTGAATGTAAAACCCTTTAGAATTGGCAAAATGAACGTTGTTGGTTGCCGCTAAAGGCAACCCTGTTTTTTTTGAGAGTTCAAACAAATTTTCCTGCAACCTCGAACGCTTCTTGGAATACCTGTTAAGCTTTATAAAAATGTTTTCTCTTGAGCTGTTTTCAAGAATATATTTAAGCAGTTTTACGCTTGAGCTTAATACAAAAACCCCCTCCCTGTCCCTCAAAATGCCGTGAGCAAGATCAAAATCACGGGTTAGCTTTTTATCCGAAATTATTTTGCATATATTTGAATAGCCTTTTAAATTTTGCGCAAGCAAAACAACCCTTGATTCTTTATCCGTTATTTCCGCACCGATTATAGGTTTGATGCCTCTTTTCTTGGCTGCTTTATAAAAGGGAACGGCTCCGTAAAGACCGTCGGTATCGGTTAGAGCAAGCGCACTCATGCCCAGAGACTTTGCCCTGTCAAGCATGGTCTCTACTCTGTCTGCTCCCCTTAAAAAAGAGTAATTGCTATGACATTGTAATTGGGTAAACATAACTACTCTTCACCTAGATCTTTAAACACCGATTTAAAGCCGTACTTTTTTCTGATACCGTCAACCGCTTCGTAATAGGCTTTATATTTTTCGCTTTTGCCCCCGTTTAAAAGGCTTAGCTGATAATTTTTGTTTACCAGTTTTGATGCCTGAACCCCTAAAAGCCTTACCCTTACACGCCTTTTAAGAAGCTTAAGCATGTGGGTTCTGGCTATGTGATAGATGATATGATCCCTGTCGGTCGGCTCAGGAAGTGTCTGGCTTCTTGTTACAGTTTTGAAATCGGAATAGCGCAACTTAAGGGTTATAGTTTTTGCTAAGGTTTTATCTTTTCTTAGGTCTTTTCCGACCTTTTCAGCCAGCTTGAAAAGCTCACCGCTTAAAAAGCCAATATCCAGAGAGTCTGACTGAAAGGTTCTTTCTCTTCCCGTAGATTTGGCCTCATATTCAACAACAACATCGCCTTCATGAATTCCGTTTGCACTTGAATGAAGGTAGCTTCCGTATTTTCCAAAAATCTCAACTATTAAATCTTTTTCGAACTGCGCGAGGTCGCCTATGGTAAAAACGCCTAAGCCTTTAAGTCTGCCAAGTGTTTTTTCACCGACGCCGGGAAGCTTTCCTATGGGAAGGGCCTTTAAAAAATCCTTCTCCGAACCTTGGGGCACAAAAAAGATTCCGTTGGGCTTTGCATAATTTGCGGAAGATATTTTTGCAATGAGTTTGTTAGAACCTATACCCAAAGATGCGGGAAGTTGAAGCTTTTCAAAGATTTCATTTTTTATGACGGAAGCGGCCTTCAAAACAGGGCCTAAAAGTCTTTCACACCCTGTAAAGTCAAGATAGGCCTCGTCAATGGAGACAACCTCAACCCTCGGTGAATAGCATTTTAAAATTGCCATTACCTTCCTTGAATAACTTGAGTAGTTAGAGCTGCCTGCCTTAACAAAGACCGCATGGGGACATCTTCTTTTAGCCTCGGATAAAGGCATACCGGAATGGACTCCGTATTTTCTTACCTCATAGGAAGCAGCCGAAACTACGCCTCTTTTATGCGGATCACCGCCGACAACGACGGGCTTTCCGATTAAGGAAGGATTGTGAAGCCTCTCTACGGATACGAAAAACGTATCCATATCTACATGTATGATTGTGTGCACCTGTTCTCCCAAAACAAATTATATAAGCGGCAATCTCCATAAGGCAGTGAGCTATGGAGATTGCCGCATCACTAATTCCGGTGAGGGGAGGGGAAATTATGCATCACCGGAATTTACGAAGTATGCCTACGACTATTCCCTGAATTTTAATATCTGAATTTTTTACTATTATGGGCTGCATGGTTGGATTAGCCGGAACCAGTTTGATATGATCCTTTTCAACGTAGAATTTTTTTAGAGTTACTTCGGAGTCGCCCAAAAGCGCTACGACCGTTTGGCCGTTGTCAGCGGTTTCCCTTCTTTCAACTACGACATAATCGCCGTCTAAAATGCCGTCGTCTATCATTGACTCGCCGACTACCTTTAAAACATAAGTTTCGCGCCTTCCGACCATGTCTTTGGGTATGGCCACCATTTCACGGTTTTCAATCGCCTCAATCGGACTACCGGCTGCGATTTTGCCCAGTAACGGTAATTCTACGGCCTCTACGGCGTGATCCACCTCGGTCAGCTTTAAGGAACGCCCTTTGTTCCACTGGCTCTCTAAAATACCCTTTTCTTCCATTTTTTTTATATGTTCGTGAACGGTAGCGGGAGAGGAAACGCCAAGATGATCCGCAATTTCACGAAAACTAGGGGCGTATCCCTTTTCAATCATGAACGCTTCAATAAAATCTCTTATTTCTGACTGTCTTTTGGTAAGACTCATAACGACCTCCGATTTTTAAGGGCTGATTTCAGATATTACCCGAACAAAAACCGAAAATCAACAACAAAATGATAAAATGATAGAGAGTCGGCAAATCGCAAGATATGTGTTAATTTTTGTTTAAATTCAGGGATGTTAAATCCATCATGTAGAGACAGAGCCTGCCCTCACCGTGTTTTCTTGGTTTGTTTGGGTCATTGCATCTTGAAGACGTAAATATCATAGTAGTTCCGTCCGAAGAGAGTGTCGGAAAACCGTCAAAGGCATCATTGTATGTAAGTCGCCTGCTTTGACCCGTTATCAGGCTCATCATGAAAATTTCATAGTTATGCGGAGGAAGCACCTTTACAAAAACGAAATGCTCGCCGTCAAGTGCAGGATAAGGAGACCAGTTAGTCCCGCCGTCATCAGTATATTTTTTCAAACCGGTACCGTCATGTTTTATAGTGTAAATATTCATCGGTATTCCGCGTTGTCCTTCATCTTGCCGGTTCCATGCTCTGAAAAGTATAGTTTCACTGTCAGTCAGGTAAAAAGCTCCGCCTTCCTGCAAATCTTCCGTAAAGGTAACTTGCTGCTCCTCTGTACCGTCAGATTTCATTCTCCAGAGATCTGATTTTCCATCAATCTGTCTTGCGAAGAGAATCCATTGTCCGTCAGGAGAAACTGAAACCTCTGCGTCATAGTAACTGTTGTAAGTTATTCTGTTAACGCTATCCCCTTCTATATTCGATATATAAAGCTCGGCTCCCTGAGGATAATCCTGCGGATTTGAATAATTTCCTTCGGGAAGATCAATATTATCCCTGGTTGATGTCCATATAAGTCTTTTTCCGTCAGGGAAAAAGTAAGAACAGGCGTCTTTACCTATTTCATTGATTTTAAGCATATTTGCGCCGGTAAAATCCATTGTATACACCTGATAATTCTTGTCCGTATCAAGCTTGGCATTACATATTATTGAAGAGCAGTCGGGTGAAAAGTATGCCTCTACTGCAGATCCCTCATGTTCTACTTTCCATACCGGAAACTCATTTGAGTCAGTCTCATTTTCCTGAGTTACATCGGATAAATTGCTCGCTCTTGCAGAATCTCCCTTTTTTATTCTTTCAATTGCATTAAGATTCGTAAAAGTAATTAAGAGGACGGGGGTAAGGATTAAAGATAAGACGTTTTTCATAAGAATATCTCCATGCATATATTGCCTGTTTCAAATCTGGAAAAGCTCTAACACAGATGCATTATTTATGCAAGACACCACCACTCACAAAGCAAAGTTGCTGATTTTTATATGTAATTACCGAGTTAAAAAGATGTAACAAGATAAATGGTTGACACAACATAACGCTTCGTGTTATGGATTTGCCCAAAATTATGCCAATTGACTTAAAAAGCTTCTTAATGTAGCTTCCTCATCCTTTTTATAAGTATGAAGATTAAAAATATAAAAATAATATTACTTCTGATACTAGTTTTAAACAGCATCTGGGTAAAAGATATTTTTGCAAACGGAGTCGCCGGAACTTTTTTTAGAGAAATTGTAAGCTCATCTGTAAGCAGAGCTTCCTACCCTATGCTATCCAAACCAACCGCTTACAATATAGTTTCAGATATTTCATTTTCAGGTTTTTCACTTTTAAGCTCGGGTCTTTTAGACGATGTCGGGCAAGCTCGTCTTATGAATGGGGAAGACTGGGTTGACTATCTATTCCTTTCTCCTGAAAGCCTTATTGCGGCTGAAATGGATTTAGGGCTTGGTTTTACTGCTGATGCAACCTGGTTGGCTACGATAGTTACAGAATCAAAACGCTCTATGAGAAAAACGATAACAATCAATACAAGGTGGCACTCATTTCTTGATGCAAGTGAGCAGGTGGATTTCCTGCAACTAATTAACAACATTGTCCCCGATATTATGAAATTCATCCAAATGGGTTTTCAACAACACGGGAAGAAAGGGGCCATAAATAATTTTCTTATTTCACAAAGATTAATATCCGATGTCATGGCAGAGGGTTTAAGAAAGATCTCTTTAAGTCCTCACAGGGAAATTTATGACGAGTTAAACGCTATTTTACTAATATCTGAAGCGACATATTACTGCCTTTCCAACTTTGCCGATGCAAGAATCGCAAGCTATTCCTCACTAACCGGTGATGAGATTGCTTCTTCCTTTATACCTGACGAATACATGGGGCGAACAATCCTGGATATAGTAAAAGATCATGTTCTAATGCCCTGGAAACCTCTTCGTTTAATCAAGGATCGTCTGACAGAATCTGATTTTAACGTGACCCCTAATGTCGTCGCAATATTCGCACCGTATGATAACGCACTTATAAGAGTTGCAAGTAAATACTCAAACACTGATAACATATCAGAAGAAATCGATGAACTCCTTAAAACTGCAATAGAAAAGGTAATTCATAACAAAAAACTTTTAGGATTGATTCCCGATGAAGCTGATACTAAATTAGCCGACGATGACGCTGCAGAGTACCTGCAATTTCTACTGACTCAGGCAGTAACAAATGCCGTTGCAACAAACGGCAGAAGCTTGAAACCAAAAAAGCTCTTTTGATTAATCACTTTTTATAAATTTTCACTACCGGCTCTTTACCTTCAACAAGATAACCTCTGTACATACCTTCGGTATTAAAAACCATAGTTACATTTCCGTTTTTATCGATTCCAATTACTCCTCCGTCTCCTCCCATTTCGGTCAGTTTCTTATGAATAAGATTATTAGCAGCTTTTTCAAGAGACATTTTTGAATATTCCATCAATGCCGAAATATCATAAGCGATAACCCTTCTAATAAAATATTCCCCCGTACCTGTAGCGGAAACTGCGCATGTATTATTGTTTGCATAAGTTCCCGCTCCTATTATCGGGGAATCACCTATTCTACCGAATCTTTTATAGGTTAAACCGCCCGTAGAAGTTCCTGCAGCTAAATTTCCGAATTTATCAAGGGCTGCTGCTCCGACTGTTCCGTATTTTTCTTTATGGTTCAGAATGATTTCAGAGCTTTTATTTTTTTTCGCCTCATTTTTCTTTTTCTTATACTGGTCCCATCTTTTCTGAGTGAAAAAGTATTTGTCACCGGCCAGAGCAATCCCGTATTTCTTCCCAAATTCAACAGCTCCCTTACCGGTAAGCATTACATGCGGGCTTTTATCCATAACAAGTCTTGCAAGATTAATGGGATTTCTTACACTTCTTACAGCTGCCACGGCACCCGCATTCAAAGTTCTTCCGTCCATTATGGAGGCATCCAGTTCATTTTCTCCTTCAGAGTTGAAAACAGCCCCTCTGCCCGCATTAAAAAGAGGAGAATCCTCTAATATGTTTATTGCTGCCTGAACAGCATCAACTGCCGGTTCACTCCCTTCCAATAGTTTGTATCCGGCTTTCAAAGCTTCGTTAAGTTTCTCAACATATTTTTTCTCAAGCTTTTCGCTCATATTATTTCTCGACATGGTTCCGGCTCCGCCGTGAACAACTATTCCGAAAGTTTTCTTCTCTGCGGCATTAAGCGATAAAGAAATAGTAAAAATCAAAACAAAAAACAGGCTTTTAAATAACTTCATTACATTCCTCCGATTTCTCCTAATTTATTAAATTAGCCGTGGAACATAAAGTTTTTATTTTTGACCTTTCACCCTGGGCCGGTGTCAAAATATCCATAATCAGTATCAAAATGACACCGATTGCCAGGATCGTGTCATTTGTAAACCGCCGTTATTACACATTTCATTAAATGGCATGACAATTGCCTTATAGGGGGTCGAATTCTCGATCTTTGTATGTATAGACATCCATTAACAGGAGGTAGCAAATGAAACCCAAAATCAAATCTGTAAAAATTCAAATTATCTCGACTGTATTTATTGCAGCCGTACTTGCCTTTCTTGCATTTTCATTTTTTGCAAGCGCGGCAAACGCAGATGAACTTGAAATCCGCGTTATTCACTTAATCAACAATACGGAAAGCAACTATGTTGTAGTTCATCCGGGTCAATCATTAAAATTGCAGGTCGTTAGAAAAGAATATGCGGGTAATCATGTCTACACTCATTATGTTTTATCCCGAAACCTAAACTGGTGGGAAGACGGTGAAGTAGTTGACAGATTTCAATTTACCAGCGGGTATTATACTTTTTACAATGTGCCGGGAGGAAACTGGAAGGAAATCGAACTTTTTGCAGAAGACACAAGATACGGAGTAGAAGGATGGATCACTCTGGTAAACGCAGAATATAATGAATACGGTTACAATAATGATTCATATTACGAAGATTCCCACTACGAAGAGAGTCCAGATTATTATTATGATGTAGCCGACAGATATTACAGAACAGAAATCATTCATTTCCCCACAGTTCATGTCTGGGGTTATCAGTGGCATATGCTCCCGGTAGATTATGTTCCTTTCAGATACGGAAGATTCTATCATCCAAGAAGAGGTTTGCGTTACAGACCTCACAGCCACAGATTCCCATGGGAATGGGCTCCTGCATATTACGGGTGCGTCGTCTGGCATCCCGGCTATCAAAGATACCTTTACTATTGGGATAGAACGGTAAGAGTAGCCACGACTGAAGTCAGAATAGATCTTTTCTTCGGAGCTATAAACCTGGGTTTCTACCATTATAATCCAAGATATTCTCATTTCTACGATTCCGCTTACGGAAGGGGCTGGAGAGACGGCTATTTTGCCGGATCACATTTTTGGAATCACTCACCCCATATCGTCACCGTAGTCGAGAGAAACCGCTTTCTCGGTCACGATATAGACAAGGTAAGACTAACAAGGGTAAAAACCAAGGACGTAAGGGAAATTTACAGCCGTAAACTAGGGAGAAAAGAGGCTTTTGTCAGAAATTTAGCAAAAACAAAAGAAGATACGGCGAAATCAAGAGAATACAGAAATGCCTTCGACAACGAAGTAACCCTGGCAAGGGGCAAAAAAGGTTCAAGGCAAGCAGATAAAGGGAAACTGAAACCAAATTCAAATCCTTATCTTCCAAGGGCTTCTCAAAAAGGAAACACTACCAAGAGAGGTTCCGGCAACACCTATACGCCTAAGAAGTCTACTACAGGAAGCTCTTACAAAGGTAACTCCAAC
>CAYYBZ010000030.1:0-3312 GCA_964470285.1 uncultured Oligoflexia bacterium | reverse complement strand
GAAATCAACAACTACCAAGAGAAGCTCCAAAAGCACCTATACGCCTAAGAAGTCTACTACAGGAAGCTCTTACAAAGGTAACTCCAACAGGAAATCAACAACTACCAAGAGAAGCTCCAAAAGCACCTATACGCCTAAGAAGTCTTCAACAGGCAACTCAGGCAAAGCTTATTCCGGCAAGAAATCAACGACCGCCAAGAAAAGCAGCACATCTTCAAAGAAAAGCACTTCAAGTAAAAAGTCATCAACTTCTTCAAAAAAATCCCAAAGCAGCAAACCTAAATCTAAAAGCGGCGCGAAAAAAAGATAAGAATTATTTCTCGTTTAAAAATAAAAGCCCCGTTATAAAGCGGGGCTTTTTTATTAGAATTTTCTGTGTCTGTTGGAAATATTAACGGGAACACTTTCAACATATGTATTGAGATTCATCCATTCTCCCGCTCTCCTTAACCACCCTTCGGGATCCTTCAATCCCTTAAGAGCTGATCTAAAACTTGTTGAGGCGGAATATCTTAGATCGAGGATATGAGTAAGGTATACAAGCTCACTCAATATTCCCGCATGATCCTCCAAATCAGCTGTATCAAACGTTTTATATATCAAAGCTAAAGCCTGCCTAAGCCTTGGAGGTATTTTTGTTAACTCTTCCCGCGGTATACCGCTTATAACTGAACCGTTATTCATTAATTTGGTTACCATTAATTCAGAAGCCAAGTCAACGACCGTAAAACCGAATTCCGATTTTGAATAAACGCTCATGCTCCTAATCTCGGCAACTCTCTGAAGAGAGGGTGTCGCATTCTGAATTGCCTGCATTTCAAGTAAGTTTAAATAGTAAACTGCAGGTCCGTCCAATGATCCCTCGCGTATTATATTGTCCCTGGATCTAAGCAGCTTTATAACGGATAATAGCGCATCCGCATCTGCGCTTAAGGATTCCCCTAAACCTCTGTTGCTGTTTACCTCGAGTACTCCGCTAGCGGCAGCAAGAAAAATACTTCTGGAAGTTTCGGTATGTGTTGTATTAAACCCGAAATCATGTCTTGTTCTTCCAAACACGAAACTGCTAAGCTCACTTTCTTCCGCCTTATAATAAATTGCCTGTGGATTAGTAACCTTTTCCAAAAGTACTGTAAGTGTATAAAAGGTTTCTATAATTCTTGCAGGCTCCGCTTTCGGATTCTTAATCTCGGTAAAAAGAATATGATCAATAAATTTTGATAAAACAAAAAGCTGAGTAACGTAAACCTTTAATATTTCTTCGCCGCTGAGTTCTGAAGACAGTGAAACCTCTTCCAGTAATTCTTTAAGAAAGATAGAAATTTTAAGCGCGCTGTGATTTACAAGTTGATTATAATTAAGTGAACTCGGTTCCCATGCGCCTAATTCCATACCTATCACAAATCTGTCCAGAAATTCCCGTACAGCAATACTTTCAGGCGCAATATTCATGGTTGTGGTAGCAGAAACTCCGTTTCCATAAACATAGGCGGCAATACCGACAAATTCCGGGAGGGCCTTATCTAAAAACCCTTTTACAGCTTTTTTATGCTGTCCTGTAGTATTACTTAGTGCAACTTCATAAACCCATTTGCTCAAACTTCTTGCCGGAGATTTGATACCGGCCCCTGACAAATTGAGCGGTGTAAAAAGCAAACAAAGTAATACAAGAACAGTAAATATTTGAAACCTTACGGTCATATAAAACCAATCCTTTCACGATTGTACCTCTAAGCTCCTTTATAAATGACGCGGCATATTAACATAAGGGTTTTCCCAAATCAATGCCTATTTTACTAATATTAAAGATTATTTTTAGCAGGTAACATGCTGAATATATTGCATTTCAATTGTTTTTTACTTAGCGGTGTTCAATAAAGTATCCTCAAAGGATATAAATACAAGGTTTTTGCTTTTTTTTCAGACTGTTATTGGATAGTCTTTAAGACCTCTATGCAAACTTTTAAACTGATTCATACGGCTGATATTCATATCCAGTCTGTAAATGATAGGGGCTTTAAAGCTCTGGAAGAAATATTAAAAACAACAAATGAACATAAGATAAGTACTTTGTGCATAACGGGCGATCTTTTTGAAGATGACAAATATGCCTTTGATGTAAGAACCGACGTAAAGGAACTTTTTGAATCTTATAAAGAAGTTAAAATAATTCTTACGCCGGGAAACCACGATGAAAATTCCTATACGCAAAATATAAACTACGGTTCAAATGTTCTGGTACTTTCAAAAAAACCATACGATAAAATCCGGATTGATAAAGATATTTCGATTTACGGTATTCCTTTTCAAAGAGGTCGGGACATTTCAAAAACTCTTGATGATATTTCAAAAGATACAGAGCAGAAAGACGCTTTCAGCATTCTGCTCACGCACGGTACTCTCATAGACCAATGGTTAAAAGATATTCTGGTGCACCTTTCAAAATACGAAAGTGACCGTGAATCATTCTTCATTCACTCCGAGGACTTTACAGAATATAAAATTAATCTTGTTCTAATGGGTCATTATCACAATTTCACAGAAAAGAATTTAGATAAAACGCTCATAACATACGCCGGTACGCCTCAGATAACGAGTATTAAGAACTCAGGCAAAAGGAGAGTCTCTCTAATAGAAATAAATCTTGGTGACAGAACATCAAAAATCCTTCCCGTATATCTTAATCTTCCTTACGTCCTTCAGGAAGGACTGAAAATCATCCCGGGTAGGGAAGAAGAGGTCGTTAACGAAATTGATAAACTTGTGCAAATATTAGATAAAAATGCCCAACTGTCGGTTTCAGTTGAAGGTTTTACGAAGATATCCGAAAAAGATTTCCAGGATAAATTAAACAGAATAGAGAAAACTTACAGAAACCGAGATACTGAAATAAGCATAAATAACCGAACAAAACAATTAAGCTCCGTTAGTGAAAATGCCCTGGCAGGAAGATTTCTTAGAATGTGGGAAGATTCTTTTTTAAAAAGCGGCCGGAAAAATACTTTTGTTTATAATCGCGCTCTTGAGCTTGCGCTCGAAGCATTTGAAGAAACAATTTTGAAAAAGAAAAACTGATGCATATTGACGAACTTGAAATAAAAAGCTTCGGTCCGATTAAAAACCGCAGTTTTAAGCTTAACAGAGACCTTAACATCTTCTACGGTCAGAACGAATCCGGGAAGACCACTATGGTTGACCTGATTATCAGAGAGGTTTTCAAATACAGAAAAAGAAAAGGACTGCAAAGTCTAACGCCTTTTGAAAACGTAGAGCGATACAGGAAAGAGGATTTTTCCGGTCATATATTGATAA
>CAYYBZ010000029.1:8992-12278 GCA_964470285.1 uncultured Oligoflexia bacterium | reverse complement strand
GTAGCCAGGCATGTTTTGCCACCGGAGCACCGTGAAGACCTTGATCGTGGCATTTTTTACACCCTATAACCGTCCCGTCAAGATCGTTACGGACAAGACCGCCCGGGTCGTCTCCCTTTCCGAAATCATGCTGTTCTCTTTCGTTTATCCTCGGATCAGAGGCCCTGCTGCCCGAGTGATGACAGTCTATACATTTAAGTCCGGCCCGCAGATGCACATCGGTTCTCGCACGGTAATTGGCCCCGCGCTTTTTCCAACCGGGCTGGGAGTGACAGGCAAGACAGGCTTCGTTTCTCGGTTCGACAACGATATTGGGCGAAATTGTTCCGTCTGCATTAAACAGGGCTTTATTATAGAGCGTTTTAGGATCATCTCCGTCGGCTACAGCACCTTCAACTTTTGCAAGACCGGCTCCTACCGAAGGCGCCCATTCAAAATTCTGCAGGCTTATCTGTTTGTTTCGCTCGCTCATATTATAGCCCGGCAAATGGCATATGAGACAGTCGGCTTCCAAAACGCCCGTTTTATCCCATTTCGCTTTATAGTAATCACCGTGAAGATCATTCTTTCCGCCTGAAATCAGTCCTGACTTCGGATCGGACATTTTCAGATCGTATCTTTTTCCTTCCCTGTCATATTCGGCGGAACCTCCTCCGGGATGGCATTTACCGCAACCGTTCTTAATAAAATCGAAAGATGTCATGTCAATCGTCTGCTCTGAGTTGTTTAATTTGGGGGAGAGGTATCTGTATAGGGGCGCCGGGGAACACCATGAACCCCCGTAGTTGCCCGGTGTAAGCGCCCAGGCTATGCGGGCCTCCTGGTCATCTGTCGGCCCTTCTCCTTTCCCCTGCATGAAATGATACCCTTTGGTAATTTTTTCATAATCGTGACAATTTACCGAACCGCATGTCTTTTTTGGCGAATAGGGAAACGCAAAGTTTAGATTGTTTACGGGATCGATGATATTTCCCGTTTTGTCCTTAAGAAAAAATGGAGGGCAAACGCTCTTTTTTGTTTTTTCGATTGTCTTTTTCGGCATTCCTTTTTTAACGGCTTTCCCAAAGCCGGTCGGAGCCGAAAGAACAAAAATTAGATTTAAGAATATAGCCGTCTTAAAAACTATCTTCAAAACTTTACCTCTCATCTTCAGCTATATTATTTAATCAGCTGCTTAATTTCATCTGCCGATGCTACTTTACCTACTATCTTCACCTCTCCGTCAATGACCAAAGCAGGAGTCATCATTACACCGAAAGAAGTTATTTCGTTTATGTCCTCGATCTTTTCTATTTCGCATTCAATGCCAAGATCGTTCACCGCTTCCCGGGCGTTTTCCGTAAGTTTCTTGCACTTCGGGCAACCTGTGCCCAAAATTTGAATTTTCATATCATCCTCCCATAAAATGTCCATAAATCATCCCTGAAAGAGTAGCCATTACAACTACCAGAGTTACAAAAACAACCGTCTTTTTGGTTCCCATTACGCTTCTTATGACAAGCATATTTGGAAGGCTTAAAGCCGGACCGGCAAGCAGCAACGCCAGTGCAGGCCCCTGCCCCATGCCGTTACCGATTAATCCCTGAAGAATGGGTATCTCGGTAAGGGTGGCAAAGTACATGAACGCGCCTGCAAAGGAGGCAAAAAGATTGGAGGAAAGCGTGTTCCCCCCTACGGCCTTTGAAATCCATTCAGAAGGTATTATCCCTTCTTGACCGGGCCTTCCCAAAAGAACGCCCGCTATTATTATTCCAATAAACAAAAGCGGCATAATCTGTTTTGCGAACGTCCAGGAAGATGAGAACCATTCATTTGTCTCCCCTTTGCTTCTTAATGTAATAACCGAAAAACCGAGTATCCCGACAGAAAAAGGTATCAGAGGTTCATCTTTAATGATCAAAGCGCAAAGCATCACCAAAACTGCAACCCCCGCAACTTTCCACAATCTAAAACCGAACCAGGCCACAAGAATCACTCCTAACGCCAATGAGAATATTGCAGTAATCATCCACTTTGATGAGTATATGAAATGCCATATGCCCGATGTTTCAAGAGGTTTACCCCAGTTGGCGAAAACGAGTATCGCCACCATAGAGGCAAAGTAAATTGCATTCTGCCAGAGGGGTCTCTTGACCTCCGGCTCGGGCATCGCCATCTGGGTCTTTTTCTTCTCGTTCTCTTCTTTCCTAAAGAAGAGATGCATTAAAAGGCCGATTACTATGCTAAAAACAATAGCCCCTAAAGCTCGCGCAACACCGAGCTTTATACCCAGAACTCTCGCGGTAAGGAATATGGCCAGAACATTTATGGCAGGTCCCGAATAAAGAAAAGCCGTCGCCGGGCCGAGCCCCGCTCCTCTTTGGTATATGCCCGAGAAAAGAGGTAGAACCGTGCACGAACATACTGCAAGCACGCTCCCGGAGACAGAAGCGACACCGTATGAAAGGACTTTATTTGCCTTTGCCCCAAGGTATTTCATAACCGCTGCCTGACTGACAAATACAGAGATTGCTCCGGCTATGAAAAAAGCGGGGACAAGACAGAGGATAACATGCTCCCTTGCATACCATTTAAGAAGATATAGCGATTCCATCAAGGCGTTCTCAAATCTTATATTTCCTAAAGGCAGGTAGAAACTAAGAAGAAAAATACCCGACATCAGAAGAAGCGCTTTCCATTCATTCTTTAAAAACATTTATAAATTCCTTTTAATAACAAAGTTCAACTGTCAGACTGCCTTTAACTGTTCTTTCGCAGATGATTTTATTACCGATTCTGCGCAGCTGAATATGTTAAGCACGCACGGAACTTTCAGTTTGTAATACACATTAAGCCCCCTCTTTTCATCTTCAACAATCCCCGCATTCTTAAGAACAGAGAGATGCTTTGAAATAGTTGAGATATCCGCACCGACCGCATCGACAAACTCGCATACGCATCTTTCCTTTTTTGCAAGCTCTTCGATAATAAAAAGCCTTGTAGTATGGGCCATTGCCTTTACTATCTTAGCCCTTGATTCAAGACGCGCCCTCGTTTTTTTATCCATGAATTATGCCTTTCATATATTTGTTTATTTTGCCAATTAACCAATAAAATGTCAAATTACTCTTTCAAAAGATGATACTAAATTGCCGGGGAATATAACGAACACCTCAGTAAAATACATTTATCGAAGCAAAATCATTTTCTTTGTCTTGCTGCCATTTATCCCATCCATCCGATAAAAATAAACTCCCGACGCAACCGCTTTGCCTGCTGTATTTTTACCGTCCCATGTAATTGCATG
>CAYYBZ010000029.1:0-8982 GCA_964470285.1 uncultured Oligoflexia bacterium | reverse complement strand
CATGCTCTCCGGCTTTGATATTCTTGTTTATTAAAGTTTTTACTTTCTCTCCAAGAACATCAAAGACCTCTATTCTGATGTTTTCGGATCTTGGGAGACTGAATTTTATTGTGGTCTTTGGATTGAAGGGGTTGGGATAGTTTTGAGACAAATAAAACTCTTTGGGAAGAAGCGGATCATCGGTATCGTTTACAGCTGCAACTATACCTCTTTTCAAAACCATTAAACTTGAGCTGTTGGCTAGAAAAATATTCTTTTCGTTTTGAGCAAGGCCTCTCGGAATCCCTGCCGTTTTATAAGTTCCCAATGTAAAAGGTCGTGTTATATCTGTTGCGTCGACTATATCTATACAGTTTGATTCATTCCGTTTATTGTTTGCCAGATATATTCTGTCATTAGTCACCAACATATCGGTAAGCTCTTCAGCACCTTTGAAAACGGATACTTTAACGGGAAACTTGGGGTCGGGTATGTCGTAAATACTGCCGCCCAATGAATGGGCAGCGTAGGCATAGTGTCCATAAGCCGCACCGTAAGAAACTTTCATGGTATTGGCTACTGCCCTTACGGAAGAGAGCAGATCGGGATTGGACGGATCATTTATATTTATCAACTGCATCTGGGTCCCGCCCGTAAGAAGCAGTATGTTATTATCGGTTAAAGCAAGATCTTTAGCATAATCATACTCTACCGATGAAAGCGTATTACAGTAACCCGGCTGAGATATATCCATTATTTTTACGCCCGCGGTTTTATCAGCGACATAAGCGATATTACCGGAGATCAGCACATCAAGGGCCGAGTCTCCGACGGAACAGCTTGCGATAAAAACAGGATTTAGAGGATTTGAAAAATCATAAAATGAAAGACCTTCTGCTCCGTCTGCTATTATAAGCCTGCTTCCTTCAAGTCTTGAAGCGTATGCAGGCCAGGTGTTTTGATGAAGGAGATGACCTTAGCATCGGTTTCATCCGAAGCATCCACGACATATATGTCACCGCCTCCCTGAGCAAAAACATAATTACCTTCGCTATTTACGCCGTTTATATCGGGAGGTATAGGTTTTGAGCCTATTGTCTGAGGTTCATTTAAGATTGAAAGATCATTCTCCCACATTCCCCTTAACGGTTTATCCTGAATGGCAACTAAAGGAACATCCGAGATCCATGTGCTGCATGGCTGCTGATACATCCACTCGTTGTGGGAATAATGTAAAAGAGAGTTGTTCTTAATATCCATAACGTCAACAGAACCCGAAGGCCTGTAATTTATCAAAGGAATAGGAGAAGATGGATCGTGAATATCGAAAACCCTTACACCACATCCGTAATCGCTGACATACATTTTTTCATTCTCGATATTCAGATGGTGTGGCATTCCCGTAAATTGTCTGGCAAAAAGATTGACGGGGATACCGTCGGAATCAAATCCGAATATTGCAATTTTTAATGTAGGAAGATTCCCCGGTATTTGCGGATAATAGTGGATAAGGAACATATAATCGTTTTTGATTGAAAAGTTGTCAAAACCGACATTCAGTTCACCCCATGGATCGGGAACAAATGTTTTTAAAGCAGGGGATTCAGGGGTTGATATGTCATAAATATAAAGCCCGTTTCCTCCGACATAGAGATTGCTCCCAAAAATTCCGCACGAACCCCGCCATTCATCTTCTGTCGTAACAGACTTTATAAAATCAAGAGAGGATGAGTTAATCTTAATTATCTGGAAACCGCCGACATATGTAACGTATATGTACCCGTTCCCAACGGTCATTTTATAGCTTGAGCCGTTTAGAGAAACTTTGGAGATGACATGCGGATTTTCGATGTCCGATATATCAATCATGTAAATATTTTGATCTAATTGGGCTAAAATATGGTTTCCCATAAACTCCAATTCCGTATCATCATAGTATATCGTTTGCCCGGATTGCAAAAGTACACGACCTGTTTCAATAAATATATCCCCGTATTCCTTACTTAGAATCTGAAGACCTGAATTGTATAAAGCAAAAATAGACGATCCATGTTTTTTTATCTGCAGTGGAGCTGACCAGAGAGTACTCCCGGTAAAAATTAAATCTTCGGAATTAACCGAACTGCTCAATTTGAGGATTTTATCTTTCGGAATCGTCACTGATTCGATATCGAGGGAACCGTGAATGCAAAATGGGGGATGGAGACAGCTCAAATTTTGAATCGTGCATGATCTTTTGGTTCGCATTATCCATGCCAGAAGAAGAAGAAGAAGAAGAAGAATGAAATAATATCAAGTGCTTTTAAGCCTAAATATTCTGGCTCTTTTCACTTACCAAAAATTTTTATGAAATTATTTTATGATCAAAAAAGCTAAAAAGGACGTCATTGATAATACCTTATATTCATGTCATAATATATGACATGAATATTAGTAAAAACTTAGTCGCGGATATAAACGGCCGTCTCTATTACAAGGATTCAGACCATACTGATTTCAAAGAGGTTTTCACGGTAGCCATAACAAGTAAACTTCTAAAAAAAACCAAAAGGCAGATTTACAGATACATCAAATCAGGTATTTTAAAATCAAAGGCAAAAATTTTAGGCGAATGGTTAATTACAAAGGACTCGGTAAATATTCTATTGAAAAACCCTTTAATGGTGCAGCCTATTCCTAAGAGAATGCAGAAATATTTTCAGGAGTTTGATATAGAAACCTTAAACCCCGGTAAGGATCAGATAACCGTAGTCACCCGTATTCTTGAGTACGGAGAAGGGATAGATATCGCCTGGCTTTTAAGAAGATACGGCCCGAAAAGGGTAAAAGATATCATTAAAAGAGAGGGCTGTAGGCTTCTATCTAAAAAGGCTCTGAGGCAATGGACATTATTCTTCGGAATTGAAATAAACAAGAACTCATTTAGGGGAAATCTTGAAAATCCGTGGCACAGGAGAAATTAATGGTTAAAGCACATGAAGAGGTTTTAAGCAAAGCTGCCATAAAAGTTGCAGACAAATTAAAAGATGTTGCCAATGATGATTTCTACCTTGCAGGTGGAACGGGGCTTGCCCTGCAAATAGGACATAGAATTTCAATTGATTTTGATTTCTTTTCAAAAAGCAATGAACTTTTAGAGTCAGACAGACTAAAAATAATCACTAAATTAAAGAAACTAGGGGATATTGATGTAAGAGAGGCATCCACCGGGACATGTCATTTCTTTTTTGATAAAGTCGCTTTGAGTATTTTCCATTATCCCTACCCGTTGATAAAGAAACCGGAATTTATGTATAAAGGAATACGCGTTGCAAGTGAATTTGATATAGCAGCAATGAAACTGAGTGCCATCATCGGCAGAGGAAGCAAAAAGGATTTTGTTGATCTTTTCTTCCTGGCAGACAGGCATGGCTTAAAAAAAATAATCGAAACAAGTGCTAAAAAATTTAAAGATCATAAAAATTTTCTAATTCAGACTACAAGGGCATTAGTTTATTTTGAAGATGCAGAAAAAGAACCCATGCCAAAAATGCTTAAAAATGCAAATTGGGATAAGATAAAAATCTACTTTGAAAAAGAGACAAATAAAATACTAAAAGCGACAGTTTAGATATCTGTTTACGCGGCTTTTTTGACTCCTTTTTCCAAGATTTCCCGAATAAGTGTTTGATAACGCTTATCAAGTTTTCGGGCCATAACTTGAAGTTTCTTTAGTACAACAGGATCAATCCGGATAGCAATTTATTTCTTAGGTTCTTTACCAGAATCAGCCATTGATATAGGGAAATATAGAGAAACACTTAGAAGCTTTTACCGGCTTTCAGAAATTAATAAAATCCCTGCCGAAAACTCCTTATTTTCATTATTTGTAATGAAGCCGGATTTCTGTGAAGCAAAAATAGCATTAGTTAGAATCTTGCAATCAAGAACTAGCTTTCGAACTTTCTAAATTAATTAAATAGGTGTTAAAATAACGCATACAGCTGTTATCCCTGAAGCGAAGCGGCAGGGATTGAGTGCTTCCTCAATATCAACACACTTTCGATCGGGAGGATTTTAATATCCATCTGCATAACGAAAAAAGCCAGGAAAATTGAGTATTCTTTTTTAAAAACATGTAAATTTTTCATATTAAACTTATGCCAAAGATTTTATCCTCATCCTAACCAATTGTTATCTTTGTCGTTTTAAATAATCACTCAAGGCATACTAATTGCATATTAAACAAATGACAGATCTAATAATTTCCGGGGGGAGATTTGATAATAATGACCGGCCCCCATTTTCTGCGGGGGGAGATTTGATAATAAGATTAAGAATAATTTTTATTGTTTTCATAATTTCAATCTTCGCTTCATGTTCAGGTGTTGTCAGTTTTGGAAGTAGCGGTGATAACTATCCTATACAACTGGATGATGATGATTTTGGGACTAACGATGACATAGGAAACAATGATTATGAACTTCCAGTGATCCCCGGAGATGAGGATTCGGATCTGCCGCTAGACAAACTGTCCAGTTGCAGTGAAGGACCTATAACTGCAGACTGCAAATGCGGGAATATGGGCAAGAAAAGCGGATTTTGTTGCAGTGATCTGTGGTTTGACAGCCAGTACTTTTCATGCCCTTCAGGTATCAGGTATTACGTAGCTCCCGATGGAAATGATACCAATTCAGGACTGTCTGAATACACTCCTTTCAAGACATTTTATAAACCTATAACGCTTGCAAAACCTGGTGATGTAATCCTTGCCCTTTCGGGAACTTATAATGAAGAAAATAGCGTTAGGCATTCAGCCGCTTATCACATCGAGAATCCTTTGATAATGCTTCCCATCTGTGAAGAGGTTTCAAACGGAAGTGAAGATCAACCTATAACAATAAGGGGTTTATCCGATTCCGACGGTAAGCATCCGATACTGGAGTTCATGCCGACAGATGCTACAGGCGCTACTGACGGAAGAATAAACGCATATATATCCGGTAGAAGCTTCTGGGTAATCGACGGTTTCGATTTCCACCGATCAGGGATATGGATATGGGGAGGAAATAAAGACCGCGACGGCAACAGTCATGATATCCGTATACAACGAAGCAGGGTGCATGATCTTGTTGTCGAGGGAGGTGGAAATCCAGGTCTTATAAAAATAGACAGGGCGGATTCGGGTGGCGCATACAACATCACGATAAAAGAAAATCATCTTTATGATCTTTCTGATGTTGAAAGCCCCGGGATTTGGAGGGACTCTGACGGAGCCGTAGACAGCCAGCATCTTGGAGCCGTAACCCTGATGTCAATGTGCGATTACATCTATACCGAACAATACTTTAACGGTAACGGCCTTCCTCTTAAAGATCTATATCTCGATAAACATCCTTGAGCTATAACGATGTTAAAGAACATTGTACAGGAAGGGTTGATATAGTCAGAAACGTGATCAGGAAGGTTCCCCAGGCTTTTTTCTTTAAAAACTCGATGACAGGCCCTTTTAACGTTTACGAGAACGTCTTTTCCGATATGAACGCCGTTTCTATCGTTACAAATTCGTCAAACATTAACTTCACCAATAATCTCGTAATTAACAGCGGAGGTTTTACCGGAGTTGGCGATGCCGATTCGGTCGGAAATGTACAGGAGTGGATTAATGCCAACAACCTTTATGTTGCCAACAATACTTTTGTCGGGTTGGGTGGGCTTATCAACCACGTTTTCGGAAGCGGTCATTTATACGAGAGCAACGTTTACTTTGACATCGGTTCCGTCGCCGACGATCATTCCTACAATTCTTCCGCATATATCAGAAAAAGTCAGTATCTTCCCGACCCTGTCGATATCTCTAAGTCCAGGCTTCACGGGCTAATTTCGAACAAAAACTGCTTTATCAGTAACCATGATAAATTCCTGTTTGTAAAACAGAACACAACGGCAGGCTGGTTGTTCTATGATCAGTTCGAGGCTAACACAACGTTTGGCTTCGACACTGAGTCTGAGTTCCACTTCGGGTTGACTGAAGAAATGTTCTTTAATGATCCGGAAGACGGAGATTATACGCTTAAAGACCCGGCGCTTTGCCCGGGTATGGGGTATCGGTAAGGTAACCGTTTATTTTTAGAACATTATTGGCATTATATTTGCTTTATTTATATTTGATGCCCAAAAAACCGATCATCCGCACTTCCGAATATCCTTATCATATCTATGCTAGATCAAACAATCGAGAAAATTTCTTTATCCCAACAAGTAATGTCTGGGAAATTATGGTATCCGAGATACGTACTGTCACTAACCGATATCACGCACAAATTCATGCCTTTATACTTATGCTAAATCATTTCCACATGTTAATTTCAACACCTAAAGAAAATATTGACGCTATAATGAAATACTTGATGAGGGAAGTTAGCAGAAAAATTGCCCGGTCTGCCAAACGGATAAATAGAATTTTTGGAGGAAGATACCGCAGGAGTCTCATCAAAAACAATGCATATTATGCTCATGTATATCGTTATATTTATAGAAATCCAGTTGAAGTTAAAATGTCTAACAAAGTAGAAGAATATCCTTTTTCTACAATGCAAATGCTTATAAAAAATCAAACCAGCAAGCCCTTCCCTCTTTTTGATAAAGAATATATATCAAGATCCGAGATCATCCCGAAAAACTTAAATGAAAGGCTTGATTGGTTAAATGTACCCTATGCTTCAGAGCAAGGAGAAATGATTAGAAAAGCTTTACGCAGAAACATTTTCCGATTATCCACTCAAAATAGCCTAATCAAAACAAGAAAATCTCTTGAAACATTCTAAAAGTAAACGGTTACACTGCTCTCTTGTAAATACCGGCATCTATCCAACTTTTGACAATTACATCAATCAAATCATCCAAATCACTGAATTTTTCAAAAACACATGCATGGCCTACCGCTTGAGAAATCAAATGCTCGGCCATTTCTTCCGCATCTTCTCGAGCCACTTTAAATTTCTTCTGAATGGTATCAGCTCCGTATTGCCTTAATTTTGGATCTTTTGGATCAATCGACACATATGCCTCATTTTTTTCTTATAAAAACAGCTCTTCCAGTGGATAAATCGATTATTCTATCAACTTCTATTCGCCTGCCTGTTACAGCTTGCGTCGCTCCACCTTTTCCGTATTCAGGAAAATCTTTGGTTATAGGTTCAAGATAGTCTTCTTTGCCGTATCTTCCCCGTGGTATTTCCAAATCATCTACTAATTGCAGAGTATCAAATTCTACCCTGTAACGGGCATCATTAATTTTAGGCAACTGTATTTTTTCAATCGCCTCAGATGAACTATCATATTTACTAAATGTTATATAGGTATCCTTCTTGATGTTATAAGGTATCTCACCATTTTTAACTAAATCATCAATATAGGGCGCATTAGACGGAACATATCTGTAACCTTCAGCCGGTATTACATCCCCGTTCTTTCTTACGTAGAAACTAGCTTTGCTAAAATCTTCACTGTTTAAAATCCTGTTTAAAGTAGGAGATTTACGTACTCCATAAACCGTCCTGTCCAAATTACTAGAAACTTCTAAAGCATCATCTGATATGGAAAGTGATTTGTTTGCCAGGCTCTTATAACTTTCAAGAAACTTCGTTCTAAAATCATCTGGGGCAAAGAGCAGTTTTTTAGCCTGCCGATATCCTGCACCTGAACCAGCTAACAGGCCCAACCCTGAAAGTAGGCGGTCACTCAATGATAGGGGAAGATTATTGATAAAATCCCTGCCTGAAAGTAACTCATACATGTCCGCAACATCGTTGAGAACAGGCACAAATCCAACACCAATCCTTAGCATTGTGTCAAAAAGAACATTTCTTAATTTACGTAATAGGTCTACTTTATCTCTAAAAGAAGGAGTTACGCCTATTCTCTGAACGTTTTTCCTTGAGGACTCAAGATAGTATTCAGATAAATCGACGGTTTGTGGTTTGTTGGTAGGATTGTAAATTGTTGAGATTTGCCGGGTGTATCCCTCAGTCTGCGTATCGGCATATAGAGACGCCTCTTCAATCTGCTCCGGCATATTTTCTGTCGGGATATCACCTTCAGGCTTGGCATTTCTTACTCTTTCTTCAAAGTCCTTGTAGTCATAGTAAGTACCTCTTAGCAGACTTATTACTCCGTCTACATCATTAGGCAAATCAACGCTTTCCTGAATAATTCCTCTAAAAAACTTCTTGACATGTGATCTCGATTTTGAAGGCAATCTTTTTTTTGCTTTTGGATCAATTTCTAAAAGTATTTTCTGAAGCTCCGGCGGATAATTCTCAAAATAGGTTCCATTCTGAAGGTTCCAGAACAATTTCTGGATACTCTCTTGACTTACATCAGGATGCTTTCTTGCGTAAGCAATTACTTCCTTGTAATAGGGAATTTTAGTTTTCTTTTTCACCCACTTGTAATGTTCACCGATCTGCGGGCTGGCCTGATCGCCATTAAGGCAATAGGATTCTAAATCTACTTTTACTCTGGATTTGGGAGGTATTGTTATTTTCTGATTATCAAGTTTTTCAAGGGCAACATAACTATCAAGAAGTTCATCATGAAGCTGCCATCCTTTTCTCGAAAGCTCTTTTCCCTTAGTGCTCTTAAGGATCTTATTAAATTCTTCGATTTTATCTTGGATTGCGCCAGTCTGAACTGTTCCGTTTATCTCGTAGCCCGTGCTTTGCTTAAGCGATTCCCACGTAACTTCACTTTGGTTCTTGCACAATGAGCTACTGCTTAAAAAGAATATGATACTAAATACAAGAAGGATGGCTTTTTGAAGCATTTTCATTTTATTTCTGACAGGTAGTTTAATCAGATGATTTACGAAAAATCAAGGTATTCGTTTCAATTCAGGTAATTCAGGTAAATCAATTCAGGTAACCGTTTACTTTTAGTGTTCAGGTAACCGTTTACTTTTAGAATTATTCTAAAAGTAAACGGTTACCTGTAATTACCTGTAATTTATGCAATTATTCTAAA
>CAYYBZ010000028.1:0-12401 GCA_964470285.1 uncultured Oligoflexia bacterium | reverse complement strand
GACGGGCTTTACTGTCTTGATAAAAGCGGTAATCAGATATGGAAATTTGAAAGGGGAGGGTCTACTTCGAAAATTCTGACCGACGGTAACTATATTTACTATGTCTCTAACTCGGGTGAAATTTTCAAGCTTGAGACCGAAACAGCAAGGGTTTTATGGGAAAGTAAATTTGAGAAATCCGCTCCGACAAATCCGTTATTAATCGGTGATGATATTATATTCGGAACATATGCCGGAGATTTATTTCTTTTCAACAGGGAAAGCGGAGAAAAACTCTGGAGATACCGTCTTTCCGGTCAGATTACAGGCAATATAACCAGCCTATCAGATGATGTATACGTAATGACTTCCAAGGGTCATCTTTTCATAATGGGCAAGTAAGAATCTTTGCCCTTAAATGTCTCAAAAGTGAGTCATCACAGGTACTCAAATTAAGCAGTTTTTAAGCATTGAGCATAAAAATAGCACGATAATTATGTAAAAGACCCATTATTTTAATAAGTTATCTCAAGAAAACATTGCTTTATTATTGGCACCAAACTTGCTTTACCAATAGACAGAGTTCATTAAAAACTGAGCAGTAAAAAGCTCAAGTTAATTAAAGCGATGGTTTCTCCCCCCTCCCTTCCATCGCTTTAATTTTTTATTCTATCTTGGCAAGAAAGTTCTCCCACCAGCCTTTGGCATAGCCAAGGTCTATGTCATATAGGAATCTGTCAACAGGTTGGGGAAAGGCCCAGTTTTTATAAGGCCTTTGAAAAACAATAAAGCCGGATGAATTTACATAAACATCGTTGTCATAAATGCGCAGAGGTCCTAAATCCTCAAAATGGGGATCTGCCGATACGTTAAAATCATAAGGGGCAAGTTTTAATTCGGGATCTTTCAGCGTTTTTGACTTCTCCCGAACACTTTTAGCAATACGGCTTTCCTTAAATGAAACCATGACTCTTTGCCTGGAAATATCATGCGCGCAGGAGTAAACGGCGCTTAAGGTTAACAAGATCAATATTGTCATAAGCAACTTCATTGTCTGCACAAATTATCGCATGATAAATTTTGAAAGGGAAGGATTGTTAGAAGTTTCGCACCCATCCGTGGTTCTTGACCTCTGCTCCCACAAAAAAAGCCCCACAAGGGGACTTTTTTTGGTGGCGGCGCAGGGATTACTCACCGACTTCCGCAATCTGAACTGATTTTTCATGTATCTCAAAAAAGCGTTTTTGATGAGAGTTTTTACTTAAGCGTTGGTTTCGCACCCATCCGTGGTTCTTGACCTCTGCTCCCACAAAAAAAGCCCCACAAGGGGACTTTTTTTGGTGGCGGCGCAGGGATTCGAACCCCGGACTCCACGGATATGAGCCGTGTGCTCTAACCAACTGAGCTACGCCGCCGTATATTTCAAAGAATTTCACTTTCTAGTCAAAACTAGCCATTATTGCAAGCAAAATCTGTTTTTAGTGCATTAATATCAATTGAAAAATCCCATCCCGGCTCTTCAGATGCATTTTTTACATCATATTTATCCAAAATATTTCTAACGGGGTTATCTCTGTAAAGATTCTTGATGGTGAGAAACCTTTTTGAGTTTTCTCTTGTGTGATTTATGAGCGAGGTTAAGAAATTCTTGCCTTGAGAAGTATGGTAAAAGGGGAAGCTGACAGACCAGTTCTTTAAAATAAAATCGTCATCTTTTTTTTCTATAATTCCGTGGGCAAAGCATCTTTTTTTACAAAATGCCCTTATAAGTTTTTCATTCGAATCCGGAATCGGATATATGGTGCATTGATAATCAGATGAGTAAAAGCTTAAAACAAGTTTTATAACCGTAGAATTTTTTTTAAGCCTCCCGGTTAAAGGGTTTAATTTGAAGGATCTTAAATTAAGGTTTTTCACAGACATAAAAACCAATAATCTTGAAATAAGCCTTTGAACCGGGTTTTTTAGATTAATTGTTTTGTTGCCTCTAAGTAAAATGCTTCCTCTACCGACGTATTCGTCGGTTTTCAGCTCAGAATCATAGCTTATATTGTTATCGCCTTTGGTAATTAGTTTTAATCCTTCTGCGGTATGCTCGATTTTTAAAAGCCTGTGAACGACAACTTTTTCACCATCTCCGACATTAAAGGCAATAATATCGCCTTTTTTTAGATTAAAAGGTTTCTCATAGTCAATTACAAGAATATCTCCGGTTTGAAGATAGGGCTGCATACTTGATCCTTTAATTATGTAAGCTTTCTGGGGATCAAAATTTTTCAGCTTTTTTATTTTTAAATCGTTCATTTAATGCTTATTTTATTATGTAAGTTTAGATGAGAGTGATAATATTTTACCCGCATAAATTAGCAAATAAAATATTCTTTAGGAGGGTACTTTATGAAACCTAACAAATATTTTCTGGGATTGACGATCTTTTTATCTTTTTTATTGTGCGGCCAGTCTTGGGGCACAGGTTACAGAAATTTTAATTTGGGACCCCGCTCAAGCGCAATGGCTACCGCCGTAGCTGCTGATACCGAAAGTGCCGAGATAATTTTTTATAATCCCGCAGGTCTTATGTATTTAAACGGTGTAGAAACATCGTTTGGGGCCGATTTTATAGTTATTAACGCTCGCCACAAGGAATTATCGGGAGCCAATCCACAAAGTACGGGTTTTTCCTTCTTTGCAATACCGGATTTTTATATCGGATGGAATCCCGGCAATGAAAGAATTTCTTTTGGTCTTGCACTTAACGGACCTTACGGTCTTGGCCTTGAATGGGGTGATTCGAGCTTTGCTAAACTGAATGTTACAAAGGAAAGACTAAACCTTTTCAATATTCAGCCCACGATAGCGTTTGCATTTACAAAGAAGCTGGCAATCGGCATAGGTATAAACATTTATGCAGGAAGCCTGGATTTCAGAAACAAAACCGATGTGGGAACGGCGATAGCCGCGGGCGCGGCTACCGGTGAAGAGTTTGATTCAAGATTTAAAGGAACGGGTGTGCAGCAAACTCTTAATCTAGGAGCCATGTACAAACCAATAGAACAATTAACCTTAAGTGTTTTTTACCGTTCCGGAAGCAAAATTACTTTTGACGGCGATTTAGAGATTACAAATATTCCCGCTGCACTAACACCGGTATTTGGATTCGGAGATTCGGCAAGTTTAAAGGCAAAGGCTTCTTTAATTATTCCCGACATAGTCGGCTGCGGTGTTGCGTATAAGATAAATCCAAAGTTAAAGGTCGAAGTGAATATGGACTGGACAAAGTGGTCATCATTTAAAACTCAGGACCTTACTGTTACGGATAATGCTCTTCTAAATCAGTCAATACCCAGAAACTGGGAAGATTCATATTTTTATTCTGTAGGGAGCGAGTGGTGGGCATTAAACTGGCTTGCAATAAGGCTTGGGTATGCTTACGCAGAGAATTCGATTCCGGACAGCACAATGGATGCATCCATACCCGATTTTGACAGACACATAATAGCTTTCGGAACAGGAATAAAATATAGAAAATATACCGTTAATTTCTCTTACAACGCCATGCTGGGTATGGCGAACAGCGTTCAAAACAGTGTGTTAAAGCCGTACGCCGATCTCGATGGAATATACGATACGATTGCACACATATTTAGCTTAGGACTTGCCTATACTTTCTAGGTTTTAAAAAAAGGTTTTAAGCGTTGTCTTTTTCGGGAAACCCGACAAGATTCATAAGGTATTTTTCTGTTTTCTTGGACATCCTTGTGAATCTTAAGCCCAGCCCGTAAGTGAGATATTTATTGTTTAAATCAATGCATGTATCGCACCACATTACCTCACCCTCGACATCGCTAAGCTCGGAAGAATTTGGCAGCATGAATTGAAGCTCAATATTGGAACCCCTTGATATCTGAAATTCTGAAGGGATCCGGCTACCCGTAGTTACAAACATTCCGCCAAGGCTTACATTATTTGTAAAATTGAAGGGAAGCATATACGTATTGCTTTTAACCTTGGCATAAATACCTAGAGGAATTCTTCTGTAGTATCTCTTAGGGGAATAGGGTAATTTTACATTAATTGTGTTCATGTTAAAACCCTTTAATTTTATAAAATTTCTATGAATTTTAGTGAAATTCTACTATAAGAGATGTATTAAATCAATATTATTTTGCATAATTTAACATTAAAGATTTATGGATAACAAAGCGAATAATAAAGATAATTTTATTTTAAAGGTTAAGTCATTAATTGATTCGGCTTTCCCTTTGACAAAAAAAGACACGGTCATTGTTTCTTTATCAGGAGGGCTTGATTCAGTATGTCTGTTTTCATGTATGAATTTGATTAAAGCAGCTTACGGCTTTGCCCTGAAAGCATTTCATATAAACTATCAATTAAGGCATAAAGAATCCGAACGAGATGAAAGCTTTGTTACCGAGCTTTGCAAAAACATGGGCATTGAATTGATCAAGACTAGAGAAAGTAAAGTAAAGTCAGTTAAAAGAGGCGAAAACAACCAGCTATGGGCCAGAAGAATGAGAATTGAACATTATGAAAAACTTAAAAAACTCTATCCTAACGTAAAAATCGCTTTAGGACATCATTTAGACGATCAGATTGAAACGTTTTTCTTAAGGTTAATAAGAGGCTCCGGACCTAAGGGTCTTTCGGGCATAAAGCCCCTTAGCAGAGGATATATAGTCAGACCATTTTTAAATATCAGTAAGGCTGAGCTTTTTGAATTTGCCGAAAGACTGAAAATTAATTTTGTGGAGGATTCATCAAATTATAAAAAGGATTATTTCAGGAACTGGGTTAGAGCAGAAATAATTGTCAGGCTAGATGAACAGAGCTTTTATAAAAATACAAAGGAAAGGATTGCCGGTTTAATGGAATTACTGGGCAAGGAGGACAAATTCCTGTCAAACCTGGGCAGAAAATACTTTAAAAAAGTACTTATAAAATCCTCACAAACTGAAACTTGTATTGAGCTGGAAAGTTTTAGAAAAATACCCGAAATATTAAGAAAAAGAATTATCAGAAGATGTGTTCACAAAATAGTGGGAACTTTGAAGGGCTATTCTCTGTCACATATCGAGCTGATTGACAGCTTTGCCCAAGCTAAATCAGGAAGTAAAAAACTTAATCTACCCATGGGGTTATATGTGGTTCGTTCATATGATTGTTTAACTTTTACAGTAAAGGATACCGAGCGTGTAACCGATTTTTCATACAGTGTAAAACCTCCATGTGGGGTTTTTATTAATGAATTGAGAAAAAATGTAAATTTAAGGGTTATCCATGATGAAGCAGAAATTGATAACACAAAGCAGTACCTGGATTTTGAGAAGATCTCTAAAAAATTAAGTATAAGAAATTTCAGAGACGGAGATAGGATTATCGTTGATAATTCTCAAGGATTAAGAAAAATAAAAAACTTTTTCATAGGTAGGAAAATTCCCTGGTCTAAAAGAAAAAGTATCCCTTTTTTAATTGACGGAAAGAAAGTAGCGGCAATTTTAGGAGTGACGGTAGATTTGAGATACAGGGTCTGCGAAGATACCAGAAAATTCTTAGAAATTTCTCTTAGCGTGTAGGGCATATATTGTAAAACAAAAGGATTTGTGTTAGATTCATAAGTTATTAAATTTAAACTATTTATCAGGGGTTTCAATTGAAAAATTTAAAAGGAAAAAATCTCATAATGTGGGTCGGCTTGGCCATTATGGTTATTTTTATAATAAACATTGTTCGCTCCACTGCCACACACACCAAAGAAGTTGATTATTCACTTTTCAGAGAATATGTAAGACAGGGTCTGGTAGAATCTGTAACTATAGAAGGTTCAACGATAGCAGGTAAATTTAAGGATGTTTTCCCTTCTTCAATAGTCAATAATCCGGAGATAGAAGAATTAAGAGGCAAGAAATTTACTACGGTAACCGTCGGTACCGGTGATGAACTTATAAAATTCTTAGAGGAACAGAATCTTTTAAACTTTGCCGCCAAGGATGATAAAAAAATATCATGGTACGAGCAGTTGTTCATTAGTATTCTCGGTCCTTTAATGCTTTTCTTTCTTCTGCTTTGGTTTTTTTCAAGACAGATTCAGGCCGGAGGTTCAAAAACTTTTAATTTTGGAAAAAGCAAGGCGAAACTATTGATGGGACAGCAGCAAAAGGTCAATTTTAAGGATGTAGCAGGCATTGATGAGGCCAAGGATGAACTCGAAGAAATAATTGCGTTTCTAAAGGACCCTAAAAAATTTACGAAGCTGGGAGGAAGAATACCCAAAGGTGTTCTTTTGGTCGGCGCACCCGGTACGGGAAAAACACTTCTTGCAAGAGCTATTGCGGGAGAAGCGGGCGTCCCCTTTTTCAGTATTTCCGGTTCTGATTTTGTTGAGATGTTTGTAGGAGTGGGCGCATCAAGGGTAAGAGATCTTTTCGAGCAGGGAAAAAAGCATGCTCCGTGTATTATTTTTATCGATGAAATTGATGCAGTAGGAAGACAAAGAGGTGCAGGACTAGGAGGCGGACACGATGAAAGGGAGCAGACCCTTAATCAGCTTTTGGTTGAAATGGACGGATTTGAATCAAATGAAGGCGTAATAATAATATCTGCAACAAACAGGCCCGACGTTTTGGATCCGGCACTTTTAAGACCGGGAAGATTTGACAGAAGAGTAGTTGTTCCAAGGCCCGATTTAAAGGGAAGACACGGAATATTTAAGGTACATACGAGAAAAATGCCTCTGTCAAATGATGTTCATCTTGAAGTTCTGGCAAGGGGAACACCCGGATTTTCGGGCGCAGATATAGAAAACATGGTCAATGAAGCCGCTCTTTTGGCCGCCCGCTACGATAAAAAGGCCATTTCAATGACGGATTTTGAAATAGCTAAAGATAAGGTTCTTTTGGGAACTGAAAGAAAAAGCATGATAATATCAGAAAGCGAAAAGAAACAGACGGCTTTCCATGAAGCAGGCCACACTTTAGTTGCTAAAATGCTTCCCGGTACGGATCCCATACATAAAGTCACAATTATACCGAGAGGGATGGCTTTAGGCGTAACCCAGCTTTTACCTGAAGAAGACAAGTATAATTTAAACCAGGAATTTGCCGAAAACGAGATTGCCTACATGATGGGAGGCAGAGCGGCAGAAGAACTCGTTTTTGATACAAAAACAACCGGCGCCGGCAACGACCTCGAAAGAGCAACCGAGCTTGCTCACAAAATGGTTTGTGATTGGGGGATGAGTGAAAAACTCGGACCGCTTTCCTACGGGAGCAAAGATGAACAGGTCTTTTTAGGCAGGGATTTTACGACACAAAAAAACTACTCTGAAAAAACGGCTCAGGAAATCGATCAGGAAATCAGAAGAATTGTTGTAAGCAATTACGAAAGAGCCAAGGAAATAATCAAAAATCACATGGATAAACTTCATAAACTTGCAGAAGCCCTTTTGGAATATGAGGCTTTAGACGGTTATGAGGTCCAGCAGATAATTGATGGCAATAGTCTTAAAAAGAAAAAGCCGATTTCAGAAAATAATGAAGGCAACGAAAACTTAAAAGATGAAAAGACCGAAGAGAAGTCTGTCGATACAAAAGAAGAGCAAAAAGATGTTCCAGGCGGAGTAAAGGAACCGCAGGGGGCACCATCAAGCTAGAAAGTTTTTAAATGAGCGAAGCCCTAAAATCAGTATTTACAAATTATCAGTTATTTTTTGATACGCTCGATATCATAATCGTTTCGTTCATAATATACGGTGTACTTCTTCTTATAAAAGGCACAAGAGCCGCTTACATGCTGTTTGGACTGATCATAGTAATCCTTCTTTGGAGATTTTCGGAGGTTTTTGAGCTGAATACTCTTCACTGGATGATGAATAATTTCTTCGGATCTTTACTGTTGATAATTGTAGTTGTTTTTCAAAATGATATTAGAAGAGCGCTTACACAGTTGGGAAAACCCAGATTTCTTACTTCATCTTCAAGCTTTGAAAAAATGCAGGATTTGGAAGAACTAATTAAAACAATAGTTTCTCTTGCCAATAAAAAAATAGGCGCATTGGTAGTACTGGAGAGAAACGCCAACATAGATGAGTATGTCGAAAAGGGCCTGCCTGTCAATGCTAATATTTCCAAAGAACTGATTACCAGTATCTTTTTACCTGTTTCACCCATACATGACGGGGCTATACTCATACAAAAGGGTAAGATTACGCAGGCCGGGTGTTTTCTGCCTCTTACGATAAACCCGAGCATTAGCCCCATGGTAGGAACCAGACACAGAGCCGCTATAGGTATTACGGAAGAAACGGATGCAGTGGTTATAGTCGTATCCGAGGAAAGAGGGACTATTTCAATAGCCGAAGGTGGGGAACTGGTCGAAGATTTAGATACGGGAGCTTTAAGAAGAATTCTGCAAAAGTATTTCTCTGAAAGAGTGAATATTTTTGAAAGGATAAGGGAAAGAATAAAGAAATTCGGACAGAATTGATATGAAAAAGGCCATTTTAAACAACATAGAGCTTAAAATACTTTCAATAATTATCGCTGTAACATTATGGACTCTCGTTCAGGGACAGCAAAAAAGAGATGTATATCTTAACGTAAAAATAGAAACATTAAATCTTCCAAGTCACCTGCAGATAACTTCACAAAGTGAAGATACCGTAAAAATTCATTTATCAGGGTCAAAATCCATAATATCAAGGATGGACGATAGATATTTTAAACCCTATCTTATAGATCTTTCTTCCGTTTCACCCGGCGAGAAAGTATACAAGATTCACAAAACCGCGTTTAAGGTGGAAAACGGTGTGCGAATCATTGATATTTCTCCGGAAGAAGTTTCCATAAAAGTGGAGATGATAGTAAAAAAGGAACTTCCCGTTGAACCTGCTTTTACAGGGAAATTAAGCAACGGTTATGAGCTGGAGGGCTTTGATGTATTACCCGAAAATGTAAGAATAAAGGGACCAAAATCCCTGGTCGACAGTATGAATTTTGTTAAGACCGCACCAATTGACATCAATGAAAGAAAAAGAAGCTTTGTAAGAAAATATATGCTTGTTTTACCCGCAAGGAACCTGTCAATTGATGACGGCAAGGATGAAGTAGTGGTAAATGTTATTATCAGGGAAGAGCAGATAACGAGAATTATAAAGGACGTTCCGGTTAGAAAAATGGACGGTAAGGGGCTTTTTAAAAACGAAACAAAAGCTATAAACATAAAGATAGCCGGACCGGCGGGTAAAGTAAATGACATAAAAAGAGAGGAAATTGTTGTTCAGGCAAGTGTTCCTGAAATGGACTTCACGACTATCAAGCAGGATGAAAAAATTGAGGCCGGTATAAAAATAAGGGAAATTCCCGGAATAAAAATAAGCGCAGTCAACAAAGTGTACTTTGTGTTTACAGGAAAGCAGACAAAATGAAGAGAAAACTTTTCGGTACCGACGGAATAAGGGGAAGGGCGAATATCTTTCCCATGACTCCCGAGAATATCGTGTTAGTCGGGAGGGCCGCAGCATATAAATTCAGTGTTTCCAATAAAAGATGCAAAATAATAATCGGTAAAGATACAAGGCTTTCATGCTATATGATTGAGACGGCCCTTGCTTCCGGGATTTCCTCTATGGGGGTTGACGTTCTCCTGATAGGTCCTATGCCGACTCCGGGTGTCGCATTTTTGACATCAAACATGAGATGCGATGCCGGCGTAATGATATCCGCTTCGCATAACCCTTACGACGATAACGGCATAAAATTTTTTTCCAGTGAAGGACTTAAACTCTCTGATAAGGATGAAGCTGAAATTGAACAAATAATTGAAGGGAATCATATTGGAGATAACAGACCAACGGCAAAAGCTGTGGGCAAAATAAAAAGAATTGACGATGCAGCCGGGCGTTACATTGTTTTTGCAAAAAACTCCTTTCCTAAACAGGACAACCTTGAGGGTTTGAAGCTAGTAGTAGACTGTTCAAACGGGTCAGCATACAATGTGGCCCCGACAATTTTCAGGGAACTTGATGCGGATGAAGTAATTGCAATAAACAATGAACCCGACGGCAGAAATATTAACCGCCAGTGCGGTGCTCTTTATCCGGATAAAATGGCAAATATTGTGAAGGAACACAATGCGGATATTGGTATTGCGCTGGACGGAGACAGCGATAGAGTCATACTTTGTGACAAGTCCGGAAGCATAGTCGACGGCGACAAGATAATGGGAGTCTGCGCTAAGTTCATGAAGGAAAAAGGACAGCTTAAAAGGAATACTGTTGTGGCTACATCGATGTCAAACTTCGGTCTTGAAAAGTTCCTCAATGATAACGGCATTTCGCTTGTTAGAACGGATGTCGGAGACAGATATGTTATCGAGGAGATGATAAAAGGAGATTATAACCTGGGAGGAGAACAGTCAGGACACATCATTTTCAGGGATCATAACTTTACAGGCGACGGTATTGTTTCCGCTCTTCAAATTATGTCGATTATGAAATCCGAAAAAAAAGATTTGAAAACCCTGACCGCACCTATAAAACCTGTCCCGCAAAGGCTGGAAAATATAAAAGTTAAAGTTAAAAAAAACTTATCTGAAATTCCCTCTTATACAAAAACGAAGATGGAAGCGGATGCTAAACTTAAAGGAATAGGTTTCGCGGTAGTCAGATATTCCGGTACAGAAAATCTTGCAAGAGTTATGGTTCAAAGTTTAGATGACAAAATTACTAAGGAATGTACCGAAGTTTTAAGTAATACAATAAGAAGCGATATAGGGGAGGATGCGTAAAATGGCAACACTGGGAGTAAACATAGATCACGTTGCAACTTTAAGGGAAGCAAGGAAGATTGAATATCCCGATCCCGTTAATGCCGCATTTCTTGCTGAACAGGGAGGAGCAGACGGCATAGTAGTTCATTTAAGAGAAGACAGGAGGCATATCAACGAAAGAGATCTAAAGCTTCTAAAGGAAACTGTAAAAACACATCTTAACCTTGAAATGGCTGCGGTACAGGAAATTGTTAACATAGCGCTGGAAGTGAAACCGGATCAGATAACTTTGGTGCCTGAAAAAAGAGAGGAACTGACCACAGAAGGCGGACTGGACGTTGTTACCCATAAGGATAATCTTGCCAGACATATAGGACTTTTTAAGGACGCGGCAATAGGCGTTTCGCTTTTTATTGATCCCGATATGGAACAGGTATCAGCCTCACATAAACTCGGGGCCGATACGGTCGAAATACATACGGGAAAGTATTGCGAGGCAACAAAACCCAGGGCAAGAGAAACTGAGGCGGAGAAAATTCTTAATGCCTGTAAGCTTTCCAAAAAACTAGGTATGAAAGTAGCAGCAGGTCACGGCCTTAACTACAATAACATTAAACTGCTTTTGAGCATTACGGAAATTGAAGAATACAATATCGGCCACAGTATAATTGCAAGGGCAATCTACGTAGGTCTTGAAAAAGCCGTAAGAGAAATGGTTGATTTGATAAGCTACAGGTGATGAATGAAGGTTCTTTCGGCATCCCAGATGAGAGAAATTGACGGATACACCATAAACAAACTTCGTATCCCCGGTGCTGTTCTGATGGAAAACGCAGGTGTCGGGGTAAGGGATGCTGTTCTTGATGCACTTAACAGAATCGGTAAAAATTCTCAGGTCATAATTATTTGCGGAAAGGGTAATAACGGCGGTGACGGTTTTGTCGTTTCAAGACATCTTTTCAAAAATAATGTTGACGTTAAAACATTTTTATTGGGCTCTCCATCAGATTTAAAAGGAGATGCCCTGATCAATTATAAAGCGCTTAAGAATTACGAAGCGCATATCGAAGCCGTTAAAGATTCAAGGGGTATTTTAAGGAAGATAAACGTTAAAAAGAAAACCGTTATAGTCGATGCCATACTTGGAACAGGACTTTGCAGTAATGTGAAAGGATTTTACGCCGATGTTATTAGGCAGATTAACAGACTGAATGCATATGTCATAGCGGTCGATATACCTTCAGGGCTTGATTCGGATTCCGGCTATAAGATGGGAGAAGCGGTTATTGCAGATGTTACCGTGACCTTCGGTTATCCTAAACTGGGTCATTTGCTTGGCCAGGCCTTTAATTATGTGGGTGATTTGATAATTAAAGATATATCGTTACCCAAACTAAAAAGCCCCGAACTCTATAAGGTTGATCTTGTTGACCCGTCTTATGTAAAGTCACTTTTTGAACCTAGAGCCAAAGACAGTCATAAAGGGTCGTACGGGCGTGTAGGAATTATTGCGGGATCTAAGGAAAAATCGGGAGCGGCCAGACTTGTCTCGGTTTCTGCGCTGAGGGCCGGCTCGGGTCTTGTAACTTGCGCAGTCCCTGAAAGTGCGCATGATGTTATCAAATCTCCACTTTTCA
>CAYYBZ010000027.1:8468-12408 GCA_964470285.1 uncultured Oligoflexia bacterium | reverse complement strand
CTGGGTCTGATATTTCTTATCTCAGTCGATATTGTTTTGCCCGTTTTCTTAATATCGTCCCTGCTTACTGTTCCAGTCATTCTGTCACGTTCGGCGATGGAGCGGTTTATTTTCCTGATGGTTTCTTCCTTTTTACTGTTCTTTTCAAACTTTATCAATGGAGTCTCGTCTTCACTATCCGATTTTTCATTGATTTGCAGATGTTTTCTGATTTCGGCAAATTTTTTGGCAAGAAGGGCTTTTCTCGTTTTAGTTTTTTCTTCATTGCTGTGTTCTGTGGTTTCTTCTTTCACTTTCTGTTCTTTGGAAATCTCAATTACAGGTACTCCGATAATATGCTTGCCTTCAGCCTGGGGTTTAATAACGGTTAAACAGTTTGGGCAGATAATCTGAATTCCGTAAACTATCTTAAAAATGTTTTTACATTTCTGATATTCAACGGATCCTGATGGATTGTCGTTGTATTCAAATGCCTTATGGCATTTTTTACAGTATATTTTCAATAAGTTACGTTTCATAATCTTTCAATACATATAAAAAGCAATTAGTATGCCTGTTTAAAAGGTTGTAACTATTTGAAATTAAAAAGATAAATTCCTGAAATGTAAAATAATTCATTTTAAATATGTACTATTTATGTCCCAGTCAGGCAATTAATGGGTCAAAGGGTTGTAACTGCTTAATATTATGCCCGATATTTAAATATATATGGATAGGCTTACCCCAATTAAAATCGCGACTTTTTATGGTTTTGAACTAAAATAGCCTGATATTTCTATATTTTTTAGCAACTTGATTTTTATGCCTTTAAGGGATAATAGGTACATTTAATATCAGCAACGGATAAAATATGAGATCTAAAAAGTTTTTATTCATGTCAAGCTACGGTATTCCCTTCGTTTTACTGGCTTTGACAATGAGTCTGCTGTTTGCATTTTTAAGTATCATAGTTTATAAACCTGCGATATTAGGTTTGAGTGCTTTATTTATGGTTTTTTGTGTCTTTTTCGCCTGGTTTTTCAGGGATCCCGATAGAAAACCCGCACAAGCAGAAGATGTAGTTATTTCTCCTGCAGACGGTAAGATTGTCGAAGTATCTGATCAAACGGGCGGTATTCTTGACGAAAGTATGAAAAACTATAAGAAACTATCAATTTTCATGTCGGTTTTTGATGTCCATGTAAACCGGATACCGCTTGACGGTACATTAACTGAGGTAACATATTCTAAGGGAAAATTTTATCCGGCGGACAGGCATGTTGCCTCCAAGAATAACGAAAGTAATTTACTGCTTATTGAAAACGGGCAGAAAAACTACAAATACGCCGTAAGGCAGATAGCGGGACTTTTGGCAAGACGAATAGTATCATGGGTAGAAAAGGGAGAATCTGTACGAATGGGTGAAAGGTTTGGTATAATCCTGTTTGGCTCCAGGGTGGAAGTATTTCTACCTGAGAGTTTTCGTTACACTGTTAAGGAAGGCGACCGGGTTAAGGCCGGAAAAACCGTCATAGGCAGGAGAAATTGAAAAAGAAAGCAAGAAAACTAAAACAGGGGATTTACATACTCCCCAATCTTTTTACCAGCATTAATCTGTTTTTGGGATTCTATGCGATTATACAGGTTTTCAAGGCCTTTACTTCAGATAATCCGGAGCTTTACAAATTGGCCGCACTTGCAATAATCGTGGCTACCGTATTTGACACATTAGACGGAAAGATAGCGCGTCTGACCAAAACAACTTCTCATTTCGGTCAGGAATATGATTCGTTGGCCGATCTTTCCACCTTCGGGCTTGCTCCGGCAATTCTTCTTTATGCATGGGGCTTAAGCAATTTCGGTAAAGCCGGCTGGCTTGCAGTTTTTCTTTATTTTGCTTGCGTGGCTCTTAGGCTGGCAAGATTTAATGTTCAGTCAAAATCCATAGAGAAAAACAGGTTTCAGGGACTTCCCTGTCCAGCAGCTGCGGGGTTAATAGCCGCTCTTGTTCTTATTAAGCCGTCTTTTGTACTGGAAACCAGATACGATATGCTTTATGTTCTTTTTCTGCCTTATCTTCTGGCCATATTGATGGTAAGCAATATCCCTTACAGAAATTTTAAAGATGTGGATTTCAGAAAAAGATTTTCTTTTTCGATTGTGCTTACAATAGTCGTTTTAATAATAATTGTCGCTTACAAACCCATATATACCATTATGATAATTTTTACCGCATATTTTACATCAGGTATTGTTGAAACTGTTTACAGAACTTTAAGAAGAAGAAAAAACCATCTGGCCGCTGATGAAAAAGCGGCTACTCCTGAAAGCAAGAATTAAATCCAGTGCTTAGTTATAATCAAAGCCGATGTTTATTAAAAACATGAAAACCGTCATACCGTTGTTCCTTTTCACAGCTTTTATTGCAGTATCATGTGCTAGCTGCGATTTTGGGAAATCGATTTCGGGTAAAAATGCATTTTTTCATGTTAAAAAAATAGTAGATATAGGATCAAGAATACCCGGATCTGAAGGATCAATTAAAACCCAGAAATACATATTAGATACGCTTAAGAAACTTAAAGTTAAGACAAAAAAACAGAGTTTTCAGGCCGACACACCCATAGGTAAATTGGAAATGACAAATATTATCGCTTTTTTCGAACCCCGCGAAACAGGTGAAAATACAAAAACAATAGTTATCGGTACTCATTACGACACAAAATACATAAAGGGTATCAATAATTTTGCAGGTGCAAATGACGGCACTTCGGGTGTAGGTATATTTCTTGAGCTTGCAGAAATATTGAAAAAACAAAATTTCAGCAATACGGTTGAAATGATTTTTTTTGACGGAGAAGAATCTTTTGAAGAAAAGGAAAGTACGGATTGGTTTTACGGATCAAGGTTTTATGTCGATAAGCTTAAAGTAAAAGGCTTAACACATAAGGTCGCAGCGATGATACTCATAGATATGGTCGGCGATAAGGATTTTACTGCAAATCTTGACTTAAATTCGGATCCTTCTTTGATTAAAAAAACAAGTGAAATTGCAAAGAACCTGGGTTATGAGAAATATTTCTTCGGAAAGCCTTTAAGAGTCAGAGATGATCACATCCCTTTCTTGGAGGCGGGGATTCCTTCGATAGATATCATAGACTTTGCTTACGGCGGTACTGTCAGCCCGGGATATTACTGGCACACTGCCATGGATACTTTAGATAAAGTTAGTCCTGAAACTTTGAGTATGGTAGGAAAGGTTGTATTCAATCTAATTAAAGAACTGGATAGGGAGATATAAATGGCTAAGAATAAGTATTCTCTGGGCTTAATAGGAGCTACGGGAGTCGTCGGCAGAGAGGTTCTGGATATTTTAAATGAGAAAGATCAATTAAAGTTTGACCTTAAACTTCTTGCTTCTGACAGGTCGAAGGGGAAAAAGCTTAAATACTCGGAAAATGAAATAGTTGTTGAGAAGCTTACTAAGGAAAATCTACAGGATCTGGATTTTGCAATCTTTACAGCCGGAGGGGAAATATCCGGGGAATTTGTTCCACTGGCGGCAAAGATGGGAATTGTTTGTATTGACAATTCCTCGGTTTTCAGAATGGATCAAGACGTCCCTTTGATTGTTCCGGAAGTAAATAAGGGTGTTTTAAAAGAGTATAAAAAGAAAAATATCATCGCTAACCCCAACTGTACAACTGCTCAGCTTGTGATGGCGATAGCCCCGATTAACAGGCATTCCAGGATAAAAAGAATCATTGTTTCAACCTATCAAAGCGTCTCAGGAGCCGGTAAAAAAGCTATAGACGAACTTTCTCAGCAGGTAATATCCCTTTTCAATAACAGGGATATTGAGGTGAACAGATTTCCGCATCAGATTGCCTTCAATTGTATCCCCCATATAGACGTTTTTGATGATGAAGGGAATTCACGAGAAGAAACCAAGGTTATAAAC
>CAYYBZ010000027.1:0-8458 GCA_964470285.1 uncultured Oligoflexia bacterium | reverse complement strand
AATGTCAATGTGGAAATCCCTACAAAAATATACGAAATGTGTCTCTACCCCCTTCATTTCCTGTGGAAAATACGTTCCTCCTGTCCTACTGTATACAGCAAGGATTTTTGTGTCTCTCACAAATCGGAACTCATAATCACCTTACAGCTCATACTCACTCGATACTTATATATATATGGAAAAATATATATGGAAAACAAGGAAAATTATGGGTGAACCTGAAATGGGAATATCAGTTACCGCGGTACGTGTTCCCGTTTTCAGCTGTCATTGTGAGACCGTAAATATCGAAACCGAAAAGAAGTTGGGAGCTCAAAAGGTTAGGGAGATCCTTTCCGAAGCTTCGGGTGTAACCGTTGTGGATGATCCTCTTAAAATGGAGTATCCACTCCCTCTGGACGCCCAGGGTACGGACGATGTTTTTATAGGCAGGATACGCGATGACTTATCTAGAAAGAATTGTATAAACATGTGGATAGTGGCCGACAATCTTAGGAAGGGAGCGGCCTTGAACGCTGTTCAGATACTTGAGTGTTTAGCCGCGATGTGATTTTTTGTTATTGTGTATTTCCTTGGTACTGAAACCAGCCATTAAGGCTTCCGCCTTCATTGAGTTTTATATCGAAAGCCCCTTTTAACTGCGTTACCCGGTTGCTTTGAATCGTGAAGATTTCAATATTGCAGTCTCCGGTACTTCCGGAAAAAGTTCTGCCCTGATTCCCGAGAAATACTGTTCCTTCAAATTTATTTGAAGAGCCGTTTATTGAGTATGAGCCCGTTCCGAACATAGAATCTATGTCATCGCCTCCTTCATTCTGGGCAGAAAGTATGAAAGACATGAATTCCCCGGCAAGATTATCAAATGTCAGAATAATCTGCGTTGAGGATTCTTCTCCCTGAGTATTGAAAGAGAAACGGTCAAAACCGGTGTCAGTAAAGAACTGCTGCTGCTCGGTTCCCATATTTCCTTCTACACCGATACTGCCTTCCATTCTTGCAATAATGTCTTCAAGCTGGCAGCCTGAAAAGAAGAAGAAAAGGGCAATTAAAGACAGACTAAGTATTTTTCTAATCATAATAACTAATTATACTTCAATTGTGGGATTTTGAAAATAGTCTAAAGTTTATGCTTAAGGTTGATTTATATGATAATATTGTCAAAATTAAAGGCAGATGGGGACTTTGTCCTTTTTTTTCAGGTATTTTCTGCTACATGAATATATCAGGAGAAAAATGTGAAAACTAAAATATTTTATTTCTTTGTTATGGTCATATGTTTGATTTCACTCAAATCTTTCGGGTATCCGGATGAAATTCAATTTTCAGGATCAATCTCCGGATCTGTTCAATCGATTTATTCAACACCCAATGACAGATTTATATTAGGAATTTCGGATACAGCATCTTCTATAAGTGTTTTTGACGCGCTTCTTTTTGAGCAGGTTGCTTCTTATTCAGTGGGCAATACACCCTACGATATGACAATTTCGGATGACGGGCTTAAAGCTTTTCTTGTAACGAGCAGAACCGATAACATAGTAGCACTGGATATTAGCGATCCTGAAAACATCACCGAATCAACTGCATATGATCTTTCTACAGGCTCGGTTACGTTCGGAAAAATTGAGGGGATATCTGTTTCCGGTGATCTGTATTTATTTGTCACTGATCCTGCGAACAACAATATCTATGTCTACAATGCGACGCAGGAAATTCTTGTAGATTCTCCTAACAATCCGATTAGCCTTTCCTTTTCTCCGGTGGACATTGATATTTCTCCTGACGGCGCAACAATAAGCGCGTTGGGTGAAAACGGCGAATTTATCGTTTACAGCACCAGTGATTTCTCACAGATTACTTCATTGATAGACGTTGTATCCGGTGACGCCGATTTCATAAAGCTTGAGCATGCAACGGTATCACTGGGCGAGGTTGCTTTCCTTCTTAATTCTAATTCAACAGGTGAAATATATCTAATCGCTATGAGCGACAAACTAAACGATAACATAGGAATTATTGATGCGGATCCTACTGGTGGCGGGTCCAGTGATCCGATTATTGTCGGCAACGGAGCCTCTGAGATTTCACTTGTTTCAGTTACAAATCCGGATTCAACATATATTTATTCGTCTTCCCCGGGGGAGAGCGCAATAAAAGTAACCGATACGGCAGGTATAGGCGACGGATCAACAAAAATTGAACCGCTTGCGACAATTTCAAACGCGGGAAATGTTTCTGCCGGAGGAATCACGGCGGGGCCATCTCAGGACGGTTACCTTTATGCAGCGTCATCTACAGAACAAAAGATAAATATATTAAGTGAAAATCCGGTTGTAACATTGGTGACACCTGCGGGAAACGCAAACATTGAATCAGGCAGCATAACCGTAACATTTAAACCGGATAGTGCTGGCACGTATAGCCTGACAAACTTTACGGGAAGCCCTCAGGACGGCGTTTCAAGTTCCGTAGGTACAACTCTTAAGTCGGGTTCTCACTCAGCGGATGAAGAGGTTTCCGTAGATGTTTCGGTAAATGAGCTGACACAGGGGGATAACTTCATATCGTTTTTTGCCGTAACCGGGAACTTTACCGGAAGAAAGGCCGTTAAAATAATCTACGATACGGTTCCGGCCAAACCCGAGAACTTTTCCATTGAATTCGGTAATCAAAGGCTTATCTGTTCGTGGGAGCGTTCATCAGAAACAGATATAGATTATTATAATATTTATTTCGGTACTTCTGCCGACAATTTAAGCGGGGCTAATGGGATTTCGTCACCGATTCAGGTTGATCATCCGGACAGCGGTACGAAAGTCACTTATACTATTGAACCGCTTATAAACGGTGTCGAAATATTCCTGCAGGCGACGGCTGTTGATCAAAACGGCAACGAAAGCGAAAGAACCGATTTGATTTCCGATACTCCGGAGCAAACCGTAGGGCCATTGGGTCTTTCAGGGGAAAGAGGATGCGGAGCGGTTCAAAACATTAATAAAAATACACTCTTTATGGTCCTGATTCTGGGGTTGATAATATTGCTTTTCATAAAAAGACGTAAATCCGTTCTTTTGATTATTCCGCTATTGCTGATTGCTCCCTCAATATCCTTTCCGCAGGAAAACCCCGATGAGCAGATTACGATAACTACACCTGAGGAAAAAACTCAAACCTCCGAAGATATTGATCCCGCTAATTCATTAACCCCGCCTGAGCAGGACTATCATGAAATGAAAATAAAGGATTTTATGTCAGGCTCGTTTCAGGTTTCGTGGTTTATGCCGAAAAATCAGATTTTGAGGGATTTCTACGGAATTAAAGGAAACGAAACTTACACACTTAGGAATTCGTACTTTATATGGCTTTTTGAGGTCGGCCTTGAGGTAGGGTTTTTCTGGGAAAGCGCAAGAATGATAGGGGAAACTACCGGCAGACAGTCAGGAGAGAGGGTGAAAATGTTTATGATGCCGTTATCCTTTCCGGTAATTTTTAACGGAAGGATATGGAGCTCGCAGATATTCGTTCCTTATATGAAATTCGGTTACTCATTTCTTTACTACAGAATTAAAGAACCTGACGATTCAATTAACGGAGTTACTAACAGATTTATGATAGGGGGCGGACTTAAATTTAATTTTGAGGGATTTACAGGAGAAGGGCAAAGCATTGATGTCGGGATAAATCATATGTTTCTTTTCTTTGAATGGCTCTACTATCATAACTTCAAATCAGGCGGTCTTACATTCAGCGGAAACAACTGGGGCTTCGGAGTCGGTGTAGATTACTGATTTATGAGAAACATTAAGCTACTTATCGAATACGACGGTACCCGATATACGGGCTGGCAAAATCAGAAAAATTCAAAATCCGTTCAGGAAATTATTGAAAAGGGTCTTCATAAGCTGACAAAAGAAAGAATCAAGATTAAAGGTGCCTCAAGAACTGACGCAGGAGTTCATGCTCTGGGTCAGGTGGCAAATTTTAAGATAAAATCTAAAATCCCCGTTAAAGCCTTCAAACTAGGATTAAATAATCTTATTCCGTATGACATAGTCATAATGGATGCGAAAGATGTCAAAAGTTCTTTTGATCCTATTATCTGTGCAAAAAAAAAGCATTATAGATACTGCATAAAAATAGGTGAAAGCGCATCGGTAATAACCGCTAGATTTTCATGGAATATTTCTAAACCTCTGGATATTAAATCCATGAAAAAGGCTGCAAAGAAGCTTTTAGGTTTTAAGGATTTTAAATCGTTTCAGGCAAAAGACCTCGAAAGGAAAACAACAAGAAGAAAAATATATTCAATCAAATTTAGTACAGGACCTCTTAGAATGATTTTTATAGACTTTAAGGCCTCGGGTTTTTTAAAGTACATGGTAAGGAATATCGTCGGAACTCTGGTAGAAATTGGCAAAGGTAGAATGAATTACAAAGATATTGAGAAAATTCTCAGTTCAAAAGACAGAAAAACGGCCGGTCCCACTGCGCCTGCTTGCGGTCTTTTTCTAATTAAAGTTTATTACTGAGCTGTTTTGAGTGCCATCTGTAAGCTGATTTAATTATCCTTTTTATGTCGGTAAAATCTGCTTTCCAACCCAATTCTTTTGAGATTTTCTCTGATGAAGCGATAAGAACAGCTGGGTCGCCTTCGCGGCGTCTGCCGATTTTAATTTTTAATTTTTTGCCGGTTACTTCATTCACAGCGTCTATAATCTGTTTGACTGAAAAACCTTTGCCGTTTCCCAGATTATAAGTTTTTGGTTCTTTGTTTTTATCCAGATATTCCATGGCCAGTATATGTGCTTTGATAAGATCGTTTGGATGAATGTAATCTCTTACACATGTTCCGTCGGGAGTGTCGTAATCATCTCCGAATACCGTAAACTCTGTTCCCTTAATTATCGCTTCAAGAGCAATAGGAACAATATGTGTTTCAGGGTCGTGAATTTCGCCAATTTCTGCACTTTCATGAGCTCCTGCAACATTAAAATATTTCACAACTACATATTTTAAATCGGTTGCAATGGAAGTATCCTTAAGGATTTTTTCAAAAGCTAATTTTGATCCACCGTATGGATTAATAGGATTTTTAGGATGATCTTCTGTTATGAATTTCTGTGTAGGCTCGCCGTATGTGGCCGCAGTTGATGAATAAATTATCTTATTAACTCCGTTTTCAAGCATTATCTTTAAAAGGTTCATGGAATTACACGTATTATTTAAATAATATTTTAGAGGTGTTTTTACGGATTCACCGACGAGCGCGTGGGCTGCAAAATGCATAACGGCATCGAATTTACGCTTTTTAAAAACAGTTCTCATAAAAGATTCGTCGCCGACATTACCTATATGCAACTCCTTGTCCTGAACAAGCTTTTTGTGTCCCTGGCAGAGATTATCAACAACTACCGGATTATAACCTCGCTCGGCCAGAATTTTAACTGCATGAGAACCTATGTAGCCGGCACCGCCGGTCACGAGTATATTTTTCATAACAACCTCTTTTTTAATAGCGGATTATATATCATTAGTCGCATTTTAAAAGATCATAATAGAAGAATCGGTAAATGTTTTTTCAGAGACTAAGCGGGTTTAAATGAAAGAATGAGTACTTACCTGTTCTTTAAATGTATTTTACTTTTAAAAGTACTCTGATAATATCTATCCATGCCGCATTCAAAGGGATATATCGATAGAAGACAATGGGCGCGTCTGCCTGTTCAGCTTAATATTAGATTTAAGCAGATTTCAGATCCGGAGGATTCCTTTATCAGGGAAATTACAAACAGCATAGGTAAGGGGGGGCTTTTTATAAGAACCAAAAAAAGCTATCCGGCTAAAACCGAACTTGATATAGAGCTCTCAATTAAAAATAAAACTATAGTCGCCCAAGGTATTGTTAAGTACGTGGTTCCTTTCGATGAAAGCGCCGGAGGTGTTCAATTCCCGGGGATCGGAATTCAGTTTACAATGATTCCAACCGAAGACCAGGAGTTTATCGATAGCTTCGTAAAGGAAGGTTTAAAGAAACTCGACAAGTAGTATCCTTGGTAAACTTCTTTTTCTGCTAAAACTAAGGGAGCATTAAGATGGGAACTAAAAATGAACTTTTGAAGAAAATTGATAATAAGAATGCCGTAATAGGAATAGTCGGAATGGGTTACGTCGGTCTTCCTCTTGCCATGCGTTTTTCGGAGGTAGGATTTAAAGTTGTCGGATTTGATGTAGATTCTGAAAAGATCGAGAAGCTTAACTCAGGGCATAGCTATATAGTGGATATTAAATCTGAAAGGGTATCGGACGTAGTCGGCAAAAAACTTTTCAGGGCTACTTCAGAGTTTAGGGATATTAAAGATACCGATGCAGCGATAATTTGCGTGCCTACGCCTCTTACCGAATCAAAGGAACCGGATTTATCATACGTTTTAAGTACTGCCAAAGAGATTTCAAAGTACCTGAGATCGGGTCATGTTATTTCTCTTGAAAGTACGACCTATCCGGGAACTACCAGAGAAGAAGTTCTTCCCATATTGGCAAGGCAAGGTCTTAAGGTCGGTGAGGATTTCTTTCTTTGTTTTTCCCCGGAACGGGAAGATCCCGGCAACAAGACGTTTAAGCTTGAAGCCATTCCGAAAGTGGTAGGCGGGCTCACAAAAACATGTACTGAAGTCGGGTCGAAGCTGTACGGAAATATAGTGAAAGAAGTTTTTGAAGTTTCGACTCCCGAAGTTGCGGAAACGGAAAAGCTCCTTGAGAACATATTTAGAAGTGTAAACATAGCCTTAGTTAATGAACTAAAAGTATTGACGGACCGTATGGGCATAGATGTATGGGAAGTAATAGAGGCGGCTTCAACAAAGCCTTTCGGTTTTATGCCTTTCTATCCGGGTCCGGGGCTCGGCGGTCACTGTATACCTATTGATCCGTTCTATCTTTCATGGAAAGCAAAACAGTATGATTTTCATACACGTTTTATAGAGCTTGCCGGAGAAATTAATACTTCAATGCCCTATTATGTAGTAAATAAGATTATTAAAGCGGTCAATGACAAAGGTAAAAGTATTAAATGTGCTAAAATTTTTCTTCTTGGTATAGCCTACAAACCGGATATAGGAGATTTAAGAGAGTCTCCTGCATTAAAAATAATTGAGCTGTTAAAAGAAAACGGTGCATTCGTAGAGTATAACGATCCGTTTTGTTCCAAAATACCCGAAACCAGAAAATATGATTTTGATATGAGTTCAAAAGAGCTTAATTCAGAAAATCTTAAGAAGGCAGATTGTGTTGTTATAACAACAAATCATTCTCAGTACGATTATGATTTGGTAACAAAGGAGTCGAAGCTTATCGTCGATGCAAGAAACGCGGTCGATATGAAAAGATATTCATCTTCAATAGCCAAAGTTGTAAAGGCATAGCCTGAAGTGTTCGGCAGATTAAAAACCAATAAAACCGCAAAGCAAACGTTATTATTGTTTTTCGGCCAGATTGTTGGAATGTTTCTGGCTTTTGTATACAACACTCTGCTTGCAAAAGAAATGGGCCCCCAGTGGTTTGGGGTTTATTCTTTTACATTGGCTGTTATTGCCTTCTGTGCCTTGTTCTTTGAGTTCGGATTTTTTTATACAGGTGCCAAGGTTCTTGCTGAAACAAAGGATGCGGATAAAGAAAAAGGCCTAATCGGCTCTTTGCTGTTTATTGCACTTATTATTTCACTTCTTTTTATTGCTTTTATTTATGCCCTTTCCTTCGTGATCGATTATGTGTTCAGGGATAATATCGGAGGCATATTAAGAATTGCTTCGGTAGTTTCATTCCCCTTTATATTGCCTTTTTTTGTCGACTCTATTTTGAAAGGAGTCAACAAAATAACACATCTTATGCTGTATTATTTCCTGTGGAAGGTATTCTTTTTTACAGTTGTTATATATCTGATCGTTAATGATCTTGCCAGGCCTCTTTACGTTGTTATTTCTTTCTCTCTGACTAATCTGGCTTCGTTTTTAATAATTACGGGTAGAACAAAGCCCAATTTTAAAGATTTTAAGAGTAATATCTCTATGATTTGGAAAGAAACAAAAAGTTACGGTTTGCATCTTTATTTTGGCCGAATTGTTTCTTTTGGGGCGGTACAGTTAGATAGAATCTTTATATCTTTCTTCAGCGGTGTAAGGGATGTAGGTTTTTATGCTCTGGCTTCTTCTATGTCCAACCCTATTTATGTTTTCTCAGCCAGCCTTAGCACATCAAAATTTAAAGATTTCGCATCGGAGCAGAAAATACCCTCCAAAATACTTTTAACCAATCTTGTATGGATGATTTTCAGTTATGCATGCGCTGTAGGACTGGGATATCTTATTGTTAAATACTACCTGGGACCGGAATATAAAAGCGTTTTTATTTTTATTGTTGTGCTTGCTGTGGCCGTCTGTTTTAAATCGGGCTATCAGCCATA
>CAYYBZ010000026.1:9115-12599 GCA_964470285.1 uncultured Oligoflexia bacterium | reverse complement strand
GGAAGACCATGTGAGTATGGCCCCTGTTTCAACAAGAAAGCTTAAAGAGATAATAAAAAATACGGGAACAGTTCTGGCAGTTGAAATGATGGCCGCGGCTCAGGCATTTGATTTCAGAAAACCTTTAAAACCGGGGAAAGGTACCGCAGTTGCATATGAAAAAATAAGAGAAGTTGTGCCGTTCCTTGAGAATGACAGAGTACTTTATCCCGATATAGCCAAAATTAATGAACTTGTTAAAAACGGATCAATTGTAGAGGCGGTTGAAAAGGAAGTAGGCGAACTCAAATTAAAAGCGGAATAATTGACTTATATGTCTATATAAAATATCATTCCCACGCTCTTAATCTTAAGGAGTGTAATTATGGGATTAATTCTTGGAATCAGGCGTGAAGATAAAAACGAGTGGGAAAGAAGAGTCCCGATTGTTCCTCAAGATGTTAAAAAGCTAAAATCCTCTTACGGTGTTGAAACCGTAATCCAGCCCTCCAAAATTCGCGCATACACAGAAGATGATTACAAATTATCCGGAGCAAAAATTTCAGAAAACCTTTCTGAATGTCCTGTTATTTTTGCCGTTAAGGAAATTCCACTGTCCTTTTTTGAAAAAGAAAAGACTTATGTGTTCTTCTCGCATGTCATAAAGGGGCAGAGCTACAATATGCCGATGCTGAAAAAAATGATGGAGCTTGGATGCAATCTCATAGATTATGAAAAAGTTACAGATGAGAAAAATCAAAGGCTCATATTTTTCGGAAAATATGCAGGTCTTGCCGGAATGATTGACACTCTGTGGGCTTTCGGACAAAAACTTTTATATGAGGGATTTGATACTCCCTTTAAGAAGATCAAAAAGGCAATAGATTACAGAGATTTGGATGAAGCAAAAAAAGAAATATCCGCAGTAGGTGAAGAAATCAGGATTTACGGCTTTGATGAAAGACTGCTGCCTCTGACCTGCGGTTTTACCGGTTACGGCAATGTTTCAGGCGGCGCCCGGGAAATTTTTGATCTTATTCCGCATGAAGAAATAGCTCCGGCTGAGCTTTTAAATCTTTCGGAACGACCCAATCTATCAAGAAATATTTTTTATAAAGTGATTTTTAAAGAAGAGCATATGGTCACTCCAAAGTACGAAAGAGATACTTTTAATTTGCAGGACTATTTCGATAATCCCGAAAAATATGAATCACAGTTTGATCACTATATAGATAATCTCTCAATAATTGTTAACTGCATTTACTGGGACCCCAGATGTCCCAAATTTGTAACAAAGAATTATCTTGAAAAGCTTTTTAATAAAGATCAACGGCTCAAGCTCAAAACTATAGGTGATATAACATGTGATATCGAAGGTTCCGTTGAATGCACTTCAAAAATAACCGATTCGGGCGATCCGGTATTTGTTTATAACCCTCAGACACGCAAAGATACCATGGGCTTTAAGGGACCCGGAGTTGTTGTCCTGGCCGTTGATAATCTTCCTTGCGAGCTGCCGATAGATTCGTCAAGAGATTTTTCAAGAGCTTTGATGCCTTTTGTCCCCGGAATTCTAAAAGCGGATTATACAAAGGACTTTAAATCTTTAAAATTACCGACGGAAGTTAAAAAAGCATTGATTATGCACAAGGGTAAGCTGACACCTGATTATGAATACATCTTAAAGTATCTTTGATTATTTACTCTTGAGGGAGCGGTTTTATGGCAGCGGCTAATGTGAAAAAGATTCTGGTTTTAGGGGCGGGACTGGTAGCCAGACCTCTTGTTCAATATCTTTTAAGACCTCAAAACTTTAGAATTACCGTAGCCGAAATTGATGTAGACAAGGCAAAAGATATTCTGGAGGGGCATACGCGGGGCGAAGCAAAATCCCTTAACATAAATAACAGGGAGAAACTCTCAAAAGAGATAAGAAATACCGATCTTGTCATAAGCCTTTTACCTTCTTCAAAACACCAGGAAGTTGCCGAATTATGCCTTGAAATAGGAAAACATTTTTTTTCCACTTCCTATGTCAAGCCTCCGATGCAGGCGCTTGATTCTAAAATCAAAAAGAAAAAGCTTCTTTTTATGAACGAACTTGGAGTAGATCCGGGCCTGGATCATATGACCGCCATGAAAATCTTCGATGAAGCCAGGAGAAGAAAAGGAAAGATAATCAGTTTTAGATCCTACTGCGGAGGACTTCCGGCTCCGGAAGCAAACGATAATCCCTGGGGATACAAGTTTTCATGGAGTCCCATCGGAGTGCTGATGGCGGGAAAGAATCCTTTTAAATATTTAAAAGAAGGAAGGGATGTCGCAGGACCGGGAGAAAAACTATTCTATGATAAACACATATTAAAAATCCCGGGTCTTGGAGATTATGAATCATATCCCAACAGGGATTCAACCGTCTACATAGACAAATACCGACTCGATTATGCAAGGACCGTATACCGGGGAACACTTAGAAACAGGGGCTGGTGTGAAATCTGGGAGCATATGCATAAAACAGGTCTTCTGGACACAAATATAATAAACGAAATTAAAAATGTTTCATACTCAAAATTTATGACAAAGCTCATAGGAAAGGATAATGAGAAAAACATTAAAAGTGATTTAGCAAAACATGTCGGAGTTGAAGAAAAACATTCACTTATAAGCTGTCTTGAATGGCTGGGATTATTTTCAAGCAAGAAAATTAAAAGAAATGCCTCCCCGATAGATATCACAGCTGATCTTATGCAGAAAAAGATGTCCTACAAAGAAAATGAAAGAGATATGATAATTCTTCATCACGATATTATGGCTGAATTTCCAAAGGGTCTCGAACATATCACTTCTACTTTAATAGATTACGGTATACCGGGGGAAGATTCTTCTATGGCCAGAACAGTGGGGCTTCCCTGCGCAATTGCGGCAAAAATTTTTCTGGACGGAAAGTTCAATTTTACCGGAGTTCACATACCTTTAGAAAAAGCGGTTTATGAACCGCTTTTAGAAGAGCTTGAGAAAGAAAACATAAAGTGCATTGAGAAATACGAAAAGATGTAGTCTTTTTTTCATTAAGAATATTATGAAGGCAATATAAGACAAACCTTTTAGAATAGTTGAGTTTTTCCACTTCTTTACGGCCCAATGTAAAATAGCATTTGACTCCGTTAACGCAATGTATTAATGATCATCTTAAGAGTAGGGGAATGTCAAAGTTATACAAATACGTATTTCTTTTGTCTTCATTTGTATTTTTATCAGTGCAAAGCCACGCCGCTACAAAGGAGATTTCGGCAAAGCTCATTAGGCCCATTGTAAGTTCATCTTCCTTTATTCAGAGAACCACAGCCGTACTCAAAATATATGAGGGAACAAGCATGGGTGACGGCATTCATAAAAAAGCAATAGACGGAATTGTAGCACCCCTCGTTTCAGCTTACGGAATCGGAACGGTAATGGGAATAGATGATCTTGGAAAATACTCTTACGGTCAATTTACCCTGGGAGA
>CAYYBZ010000026.1:0-9105 GCA_964470285.1 uncultured Oligoflexia bacterium | reverse complement strand
GGGCTTGAAGAATTCCCGCCGGAGTTTAGTGCATTTTTCTACGGCGATGAAGTCGATTTTATGAAGCTCGTAAACATTTTAAGGTTTAATTTTGCTATTGCGGTTATGGGAGTTCATTCGGATGATGTCGTTGCGAAAGGGCTTTTTTATATTTCATTTTTAAAATGTCTTTTGGATCTTCCTTATAATGATGTCGGGAACTCTTCTTGAAAAGGGTGACGAGGATATTATCAGGGAATTTAGAAATGATTTAATTGAAAATCTTTCGGCAGCCCTAATTCACTACTGGAATATACGGGGAGAATTTCCGCAGGACCAACAGTTTCGGGTAAGGACTCTAATGGAATCCTGCGTGACAAAAACGGCACAAATATTTGTAAGATTAGGTCTGGTAGAAAAAAGTGAAATTGAACTTATGCTCAATAATCCCGGAGAATGGCTTGAAAGGTTAGGTGATAGCTCAGGACCTTTACAGCCCTCAAGAATCCTTTCATTAAAATTCACAGAAAGCAGAAGAAAATTTTAAGTTTTTATTGCTTTAAAAATTCAGTACATACTTTTTATTTCGCTAAAACCCGCTTAGGCTCATAAAAAGTATGTACTGAATTTTTGAATGTGATTATGATTTAATCTCTTTAAAAAATTTCAGATGAAAAAGGCGGCTTATTTAAGCCGCCTTTAACCCTACGTAAAAAATCTTGATAATTCATTGAGATAATACAATCAAAAATTTATACAAAGCAGCCCAGGTAGGACAGATTTTTCTTCGCCTAAGTGGGTTTCCGGCGAATGAAAAATCTGTCCTACCTGGGCTGCATATACCGTTTAACAATTATTGTTTGTTACAGTTTGATTATTTATCAAGATACTCAGTGTCCATTTGGGCTTTCTGCAATTTCCCCGAATAATCCACATAAACCGACTTCCATTCCGAGTAAGTGTTAAGAACTTCAGTTCCGGACTCTCTATGTCCGTTACCCGTCTGTCTTGTTCCGCCGAAAGGTAGATGTGTTTCGGCTCCGATTGTCGGAACATTTATATATGTGATTCCTGTATATATTTCTTCCATCGCCTTGAACGCTGTACTGTTATCATTAGTATATATTGAAGATGATAGCCCGTATTGAGAATCATTTATTACATTGATGGCTTCTTCAAAGCTTTCAACGGGAATGAGCGCTAAAACCGGTCCGAAAACTTCTTCCTGAGCAATTCTCATTTTGGATTTGCAATTTGTGAAAATTGTGGGCTGGAAAAACCAACCGTCATCTAGTCCCTTTCCTGTTGCCGGTTCACCTCCGCAAATCAGTTTTGCTCCGTCATCTTTTGCTATCTGAACATATTCGGATACTTTTTTAAGCTGTTTTTCGCTGATCAGCGGACCGACTTCGCTCGAATCATTCAAGCCGTCGCCTAGTCTAAGAGCATTGGCTCTTTTAACCATCTTTTCTTCAACTTCGCCGAGAACCTTTTTATGAACTATAAGTCTTGATGTTGCCGTACATCTCTGTCCGGTTGTTCCGAACGCTCCCCATATGGCTCCCTCAATAGCAAGGTCGATATTTGCATCGTGCATAATTATCTGACCGTTTTTACCGCCCATTTCCAGTGAAAGTCTTTTATGTGTTCTTCCGCATTCGGCTCCGATTGTGCTTCCTGTTTCCGATGATCCGGTAAAACTTATTAACTGAACTTCGGGATGCTTTACGAGTTCCATTCCGGCTCCTGAACCTGAACCGGTAACAAAATTGACCACGCCTTTTGGGACTCCGGCTTCCTCCATAATCTCAACAAGCTTTGCCGCCGTTACAGGGGATTCGCTTGAGGGTTTAAAAACCATTGTATCTCCGCAAATCAAAGCCGGCATCATTTTCCAGAAGGGAATTGCCGTCGGGAAGTTCCAGGGAGAAATAATCCCGCAAATTCCTAAAGGCCTTCTTATCGACATGCAGAATTTGTTTCTTAGCTCGGAGGGGGTTGTCTGTCCGAAAAGTCTTCTGCCTTCTCCGGCCATATAAAAAGCAGTGTCTATAGATTCCTGAACATCGCCCCTGGTTTCCATTAAAATTTTTCCCATTTCACGGGTTGCGAGCTTTGCGATCTCTTCCTTTCTTTGAGTAAGTAAATCATGAATCTTAAGAATAATTGAGCCCCTTGCCGGTGCAGGAGTATGCTTCCATGAATCCCATGCTTTGACTGCGGCTTTAACCGCCTTATCGACATCTTCCTTGTTTGATTTCTGGCATATTCCTACAATATCCTTTTTGTTGGCCGGACTTCTCGATTCAAAGGTTTCTGTGCTAACCGAATCAACCCATTTACCGTCTATAAAATTTTTGTATTTATCAGGCATTTGTTTCTCCTTCCCCGTCATTGCCATGTTTCTAACAATGACAGATTCTTTCAGGTTAGTTTTTTTGCATATTTAAATATTCCGCCGGCTTCATATATATCCGTTTGCACTTTATTCATGGGCTGAGTTTTGCCAAGCGTTTCCCCGCTAGAGTTTTTTATCTCACCGGATTCGAAATCAAATTTTATCTCATCTGAATTATTGACTGGTATTTTATCGAGTTCGGAGCAGGCAAAAATAGGCATACCGGAATTAATTGCGTTTCTCTTATAGATTGCTCCGAATGATTTTGCAATAATGGCTTTTACTCCCAGAGCCGTAAAGCAGTCTACTGCCTGCTGTCTTGAAGATCCGGAGCCGAAGTTTTCACCTATAAAAACGATGTCTCCCTTTTTAACTTTTGTCGGAAAATCTTCATGTCCCTTCAGATTTCCGAAAGCATGTTTTCCCATCTCGTCTATGTCGGTAATATGCAGATGAGAATTATGAAAAATCATATCCGTATCAACATTATCAAGGTACTTTTCTTGTGTATCTTTTATCAAAAAAGCCCTGCCTTTTACTGTTTTGTTACGCATAAAACATCACCCGTTATATTTATGGTGAAGTAATTTCACCGGTAACAGCAGAAATGGCCGCCGTAGCCGGACTTACCAGGTAAGTATCTCCGTCACCCTGTTTACCCGTAAAGTTTCTGTTGGATGTAGAAAGCTGGACCTCACCCGTACCCGTCATCCCTATCTGGCCTGCAGCGCATCCCCCGCATCCCGGGTTTGAAACGATGAAACCCGCATTAAAAAACTTTTCTATCATTCCAAGTTTGAGCATTGCGCCGTATATTTTTTTGGTTGCCGGAACAATTTTGGCCATTACACCTTCTTTGATTTGTTTACCCTCAATAACTTTAAGGGCGGCTTTCATATCCTCAAGCCTGCCGTTTGTGCAGGATCCTATAAACACCGAATCAACTTTTACATTTCTTATTTCATCAACACTTTTAACATTTGCCGGATTTCCGGGAAGTGCCGCCTGGGGTTTTAAGCCTGTTATATCAATGACAATTGTCTCAATATATTTTGCATCAGGATCCGCCGTGATTTTTTCAGGAGTTGCCTTACCGCCTTTGCGGACGGAATTCATAATGTTATCATCAGGCGCAATAAAAGCTGCTATCGCACCCATTTCTGTGGCCATCGAAGAAACCGTAATTCTTCCGTCTAAAGAGAGCGAATCAACTGCACTGCCGCAAATTTCAACGGATTTTCCAAGTGCCCCTGAAGGCCCCAGATGTTTAAGGATAAAAAGGATAAGGTCCTTGGGAAGGGCGGGGTAATTAAGATCCCCTTTGATATTTATCTTTATTGTTTCCGGGACCTCAAACCACGTTTTGCCCATTTTAAATGTAACGGCAATGTCCTGATCTCCCATGCCCTGGCCGAAACAACCTACTGCTCCCATAATGTTTAAGTGACTATCCGTTCCTACAACGGTTGCCCCGGGAACTGCGAGTCCTTCATCTATCATGACATGCGAACCGATTCCGGAATCGACATCGTAAACCTTTATTCCCTGTTTGATAGCAAATTTTCTGCAAAGATGCTGATTGTTTGCATAACCTATCGTGTTGGCAGGAGCCTGGCAGTCAAATGTGAAAAATGTTTTTTCACTATCTTCTACCCGAGAATCTTTAAATTCTTTTTCAAAGTTTTTAACAACTTTTGCCCCTGCAAAATCTCTTGCAGACCTAATATCTAAATCCAGCCAGATAATTTTACCCGGAGACACTTCATCATTTGTATGGTTAAAAATAATTTTCTCTATTACTGTTTTTCCCATTATTTGTTAACCGTGTACCGCTATAGATTTTTAGACACTTCCTCAGCTACTTCAAGAGATGTGTTCTTACCGCCCATGTCGTAAGTTCTGACTTTCCCCTCTTCTATAACTTTGGCAATCGCGTTTTCGAGTCTTTTGGAAAGTTCCTTTTCTCCTAGCCATTCAAGCATTAAAACGCCTGTAAGCATCATGGCCATCGGATTTACCTTGTACTGGCCTGCGTATTTGGGTGCCGAGCCGTGAGTCGGTTCAAAAACCGCGTAGTTGTCGCCTATATTTCCCGATGATGCAAAGCCCAGTCCGCCGACAAGTTGAGCGCAAAGATCTGAAATAATATCTCCGAACATGTTCTCTGCAACCAATACTTGATAGTTTTCCGGATTCTTTATAAGCCACATACACATTGCATCTATATTCGCCTCGTCAAATTCAATTCCGGGATAATCTTTGGCGATTCTTCTGGCTTCTTTTGTTATCAGGCCGCCTGTTTCCCTTAAAACGTTCGGCTTTTCGACAAGTGTGACTTTTTTATATTTCTTCTTTTTGGCGTACTCAAATGCCTGGGTGACAATGCTTGAGCTTCCCTTTTTTGTCATAATCCTCGTGGAAATAGCCATCTCATCCAGGGGCACATCACCGAATCTCTTCATTTTGGGATGATTTTTCAATAAAACATCACGAACATCTTTTGGAACGGGATGAAATTCAACGCCTGAATATAAACCCTCTGTGTTTTCTCTGAAAACCACAAGATCAATATCGTCTTTATAGTTCAGAGGATTTCCCTTAAAGGCTTTGCAGGGTCTTAAATTTGTATGAAGCTTGAACTCCTGCCTTAATCTGACTATAGGGCTGAAATATGTAAGCCCTTTATCTTTCAATTCTGGACATAGCTCCAAAGCCGCTTCATCTTTGGGTTTTGAGGTAATCGCCCCGAAGAGGGCGCAGTCTGTTTTCTTCAGCAATTCAAGTGTACGGTCAGGCAGGGGATTGCCTTCCTTGCACCAGAATTCCCAGCCAATATCTGCGTGAACGTACTGTGCATCGAGCTTTAGTTTATCAAGAACTATCTTTGTTGCCTCCATGACATCGTTACCGACTCCGTCACCGGGCATCCATGCGATTTTATACTTGGCCATAAGGGTATCCTCCGTCATTTGTATAAAGCGCAAAGCATTATATAAGACTAAAAATTCCGGTCAAGCAAAGTCGGATGATACCTAATAATTAAACCCTTCCGCTACAAAAAGCTAAAAAATATTATTTTAGGGAATTTACAATGGCTTTGCCGAATTCTTCGGCAGCGTCCGGGCCGTTACCGGTAATAATTTTTCCATCGATTTCTACTGTTTTGCCCGTGTAATTCACGCCCTTTGATGTAAACTTCTTTTTTATGTCTCCCTTATCGTCTGTCCAGACTGTTCCCTTTTTACCCTTTAAAACACCGGCATTTGCCAAAGTAACGGGAGCTATGCAAATAGCTGAAAGAATTTTACCCTTTTCAACGCTTTTCTTTGCAATGTCATGCGCGGTTTTATCGTCCCAGTATTCGCTTGAACCCATACCGCCCACAAAAACAACAGCATCGAAATTATCTACGTTAAGATCTTTTATCAATTTATCTGGTTTTGCTTTTGCTCCGAGCATTCCGGTCGATTCATTTAATGAGGAGCTGAAAACGGTTATGCTTGCTCCCTCTTTTTCAAAAATTGCTCTTGGTTTTTGATATTCCTCATCACGAAATTTGTCCGATGCAATTATCATGGCGACACTTTTTCCTTTAAGCATATTTCCTCCCTTTTTACTTTTAAGTTTTTGCCCGCAAAAAGCGTTTGACTGAATAAAGATGAACAATAGAGAAAGTGTAATTAACAATGCTGGAATTCTTATCCTCATTTGTACTCCTCTCTCCTAAAGGTGAGCATTTCCAGAAATTTACTATCATTGAGTTGTTTAAATTGCAAGTAGCCCTTTTAAGAAATCTGTTCGTTTGAATGCAATTCGGTTTGAATATTGAAAATGTATAAAAATTCATCGGATACTTTTTCTGAGCCTAAGCGGGTTTCAGCGAAAGAAAAAGTAACCGATGAATTTTTATGATATATTCCCTATCTAAATGCCGACGATTAATGTAAACGGAATAAAGCTTTTTTATAAAACCTATGGAAAGGGCGAGCCCATATTATTCATCATGGGTTTAATCGTTGATCATTCAGGTTGGAAAAAACAGATAGAGTTCTTCAAAAAAACTAACAGGGTAATAGTTTTTGACAATCGCGGATGCGGAAAAAGCTCAAAACCCATTACTCCGTATACAACATCTGTAATGGCGCGCGATGCAAAATCCCTGCTTGATCATCTCAAAATTAAAAAGGCACACGTTGTAGGCGTATCTATGGGCGGAATGATTGCCCAAATGCTTGCACTTAAGTTTCCCGAGACAATAAAGAAACTGGTCCTGGTAAATACTTATTCAAAGCCGCTGGCTTCCGTAAAAAATTTTGTAAGAAAAAATTATTCGAATGAATTGATAAAATCCTTTTCCAAGGAAAAGGCCATAGATTTTTTTACAAGACTCGTTCTTTCGGATGATTTTATAAAAAATAATCCTGAAATTCTAAGGGCAATGATTGAAAGCAATTTGGAAAATTTCTCAAAAATCGGCCTGATAAACCAAATTGCCGCAACTCAGATTCATAATTCGCATGACAAGCTTAAAAATATTGCCTCTCAAACATTGATACTATGCGGCGAAATTGACAAGCTTATACCCAGAGAGGCTTCTGAGATGCTGTCAAGCGTTATTTCTTCTAGCAAACTAAAGATTATGAGTAAAGGTTCTCATGCGATGCACTGGGAAAAGGATTTAGAGTTTAATGAAATTATAAAAAATTTCCTCAACACATAAGTGCAACAAAGAAATACCGCAACACGTTAAAGATTGTTAGGCGGTTTGGTCAAAAGTAAACTTAGTTATATATATTTTACCCTTGACTGGTTTTATAAACTCATATATCCATTGGTTTATTTATTTTAACAAAAAAAGTTTCTCATAACATTTATAATAGAGTGATTTCACGTTTGAAAAATTTTTCTTATTACAATTCATTTAATATGAATGATTATTCCATTCTTTTTCCCGCCGGGGCGGCTTTTCATTTTTTAAGCAATTCTTTCAGTATTAGTCCGGCCGGTTCAAAGGATAAATTATTTTTACTAACCTAAAGTAACTTAAAAAAGGAGAGAGAAAAGATGAAGGAAATTTTAATGAAATGGAGGGCGGCTCTTCTGGTGCTTCTGATTTTTGCATTTGTATCATGCGACAGCAACAAGCATCTTGTGAATGTCATCGTTGAGGGTTTGACCGGTACGATGATTCTTCAGAACAACAGCGCCGATAATTTGACGGTATCCGAAGACGGAACATACGTGTTTAGTACAATGATTGAAAAGGATAATACGTACGAAGTTACAATACTGACGGCTCCCACAAGCCTGACCTGTACTGTTACGGACGCTTCCGGAACGATAGGTGACAACAATGCGATTGTCGGAGTCGACTGCCGCGGTAAAAAGTGGTTTCACCCGGTCGATCTGTTTGATTTCATAAGCCCTGTGTGCGAAGGCAGTGTTGACGATCCGCCCAAGGTGGCAATGGATTCCGACGGCAACGCAGTTGTAGTCTGGACCCAGAATGACGGTCACCCAAACGATGATTTTTTAAGGGTTTACAAAAGTGAATACAGAGACGGTGTATGGACTCATCCTGCCGACTGTTCCGATTTCATGAGCCCCGGTGATTGGGGTGATCTTGTTACAGGCACTGACGCTACAACTGATAAGCCTGTAATAAGTCGTCCGGCAAAGGTTGCAATGGGTGATAACGGTGATGCAGTCGTTGCCTGGATTCAGGACGATCATAACGACGACAACACATTACTCGTAAGTGAGTATAGAAACGGCGCATGGACACATCCGACGGACATATCTACCGATAATTTCAGCCCGGCCGGAGAAGACGTCAAAACATTCCATGTATGCATGGACAATTCGGGCAATACAATCGTTACCTGGAGACAGTATGACGGTGTAGCCGACGATATGATTTATTTAAGAGAATACAGAGACGGTGCATGGAGTGCAGTTCCCGATCTACTTACCGGTCATATAAGCCCCGAAGGTGACGATGCAACGGGAAATCCGGAATGTGCCATGGATGACAACGGAAATGCCATAATAGCATGGCTTCAGGACAATGACGACAACGACGATATGGTATTTATCAGTGAATATAGAGGCGGTGCATGGACTCATCCGGTCAACCGTTCGGATTTTATAAGTTTTGACAACGGGGATAATTGTTCAAGCAACCGTGTTGCAATGTCCAATAGCGGCGATGCAATGGTTGCCTATTTCTGCGATGATTATGACGGAAATAATTCGCCATACGTAAGTCATTATAGAGGAGGCATGTGGTATCATCCAAGAGATGAATGGTCCGCATTAAATTACCCCTCCGTTGACGGTGACGATGCATACAGCATTCAGCTTTCAATGAATGATTTCGGAAACGCCCTTGTAACATGGAATCAGTATGATCTCTATGATTATGATTCCATATTCAAAGCGGAATATGTTAACGGCTCATGGATTAAACCCGCCAGCCTTGACGACAATTTAACTCCTGCAGACACCTACGGCTATTACGCTAAAAACGCCGTGGACAATAACGGCAATAAGATAGTTGCATGGGAAGGCAGCGATTACGCAGGATATTATCACACCTATCTGGCTGAATACAGAAACGGCTCATGGACGGTTCCGTCAAGCCCCTTTGATTATATCACCCCGTTTGCCGGCCAAAAAGACGGAACTTAAGAAGTCAACGTTGCCGCAAGCGATTCAGGAGACGCAAT